>DCTQ01000034.1 GCA_002329395.1 Candidatus Avelusimicrobium alvi
ACCTGCATAAAACGGCAAAACGGACACAACTTCGGGCCGGCCCGCAGGGCCCGGACCAATAACGTTTGTACTTGCCGCCGCTTCCCCATGCCTTTACGCAAAAAAGCCGGCCCCCATAAAGGGACCGGCTTGTAAACTCTTTCGCGCCCAAACTAACTGAGCAGCTTGTTTAACAGCTGGCTGATCAGGCGCGGGTTGGCTTTGCCTTTGCTCATTTTCATCACCGCACCCACCAGCGCGCCGACGGCGGCTTTGTTTCCGCCCTTAAAATCGGCCACGGCTTTGGGGTTGGCCTCCATAGCGGCTTTGGCCCATTCTTCCAGCTGGCCTTCGTCGCTCACCTGCACCATGCCGCGCTTCTCCACCACGGCGGCGGGAGCTTCGCCCGTTTTCCAAATTTCGTCAAACACTTCGCGGCCCTGCTTGCGGTTGATTTTACCGCTTTCCACCAACTCCAACAGCTCCGCCAAACGCGCCGCGGGAATGGGAGACTGTTCAATTTCCTTCTTCTCGGCGTTTAGCATCCCCAGCAGGTCGGTTTGAATCCAGTTGGAAGCGGTTTTCAAAGACACTTTGCCGCTCTTGGTCACTTCTTCAAAATAGTCCGAAATTTCGCGTGAACTCGTCAGCACGCCCGCGTCGTAAGCGGACAGGCCTTCTTTAACAAAGCGCGCTTCTTTCGCGCCCGGCAGTTCGGGCATACGGGCCGTTACGTCGGCAAGCCACGCTTTCTCCAACACCACGGGCGGAAGGTCCGGCTCCGGGAAATAGCGGTAGNNTTGACCTGGCCGCCGCCGTTTAAAATTTCCGCCTGGCGCGCGATTTCGTAATTCAACGCGTCTTTGACGGCTTTAAACGAGTTCAAATTCTTAATTTCCGCGCGCGTGCCGAATTTTTCCTGCCCTTTGGGGCGCAGGGATACGTTTACGTCTACGCGCAGTTCGCCTTTTTCCATATCGCAGTTGGACGCGCCCACCCAGCGCATCAGGCGTTTGATTTCGGTCAGATACGCGTAGGCTTCGTCGGCGGAGCGCATATCCGGCATGGACACGATTTCCAACAGCGGGCAGCCGGAGCGGTTAAAATCAATCAGCGAATAACTGCCTTCGTGCGAAGATTTGCTGGCGTCCTCTTCCAGGTGGGCGTGATGGATGCCGATTTTTTTCTTCTGCAAATTGTCTTTGGGGCCGTACGTAATTTCAATAAATCCCGCGCCGTTGATGGGTTCGTCGTACTGGGTAATCTGGTAGCCTTTGGGCAAATCCGGGTAAAAATAATGTTTGCGCGAGAACGAGGAGTATTCGTTGATTTGGCAGTTCATGCTCAGCCCGGCGCGCACCGCCAGTTCCAGGGCGCCTTCGGTCAGCACCGGCAGTACGCCGGGGTGGCCCGTGCAGACGGGGCAAATGGCGGTATTGGGCTTTGTTTCGTCGCCCACGCCGTTGGGGCAGGCGCAAAACAATTTGGTTTTGCTGGCGAGCTGGACGTGTATTTCCAGCCCGATTACGGGTTCAAATTCAGTGGTCACGATATTATTCTCCTAAATTATTATAATATCAAATATGGTTAATCTTTTTAAGCCCACCTCCTATACCGCCGGGGCCGTGCTGGCCGTGGGGGCCACGCTGGCGTGGAAAGCGGTGTCTTTCGCCAACGCACTTTTAATTGCGCTGTACTACGGCGCGGGCAAAACCACCGACGTTTACTTTTACCTCATTATGCTGATGGGCTTTGGCGTAACGTTTTTACAGCGGATGAACGCCGCCGTCATCATCCCGGAAGCCATGGCGCAGGACGCGCAGTCCCCCGGCGCGGGACGGCCGCTGTTAAACGGTTTGTTTTATTTTTATGCGGCGCTGGCGCTCTTGTTGGCGGCGCTGGGTTTTGCCTGCCCGGTGGCGCTTGCCGGGTTGTTTTCCCGCTTTGAAGCGACCCAGCTGGCGGCGGACAAAGCATTGCTGTCGCTGGGGTTTTTACTCTTCGGCCTCCAGCTCNNCAGCTGCTGACTTCCTATTTGCTCAGCGTGCTGGAAATGTACCGCCGCTTTGCTTCCGCGCTGCTCACGCCGCTTAATGCGCTGCTGCCGCTGTTGTTTTTAACCGTTTTCGGCCGCTCCTGGGGCATCATCAGCATGGTGTACGGCTTTCTGGCGGCCAACGCCGTACAAATCGCCGTATTTCTGTATACGATGAAAAAAGAACTGGCCTGGGATTTCGCGCCCTCCCGGCCGGGCTGGAAAAAACATTTAACCAAAAACCTCGCCAGCAGCCAGTTAATTGAACTGGCCAACATCGTTTCCAGCGTACTGCCGCTTTATTTGTTAAGCGGCCTGGCGGCCGGGTTTGTCAGCGCGCTTAACTACGCCAAACAGCTTTCCGATTCCCCCACCGAAATTTTTACCCTGCGCGTAACCAATGTCTCCAAAATCCAGCTGACCGAAAGCGCCGCCCGAAACGACTGGACCACACTAAACGCGGACTACCTGTCCACCCAGCATTTTTTGCTTTTTCTTCTCACGCCGCTGGCGGTGTTTACGTGTTTTTACGCGCCGGAAATCATCACGCTGTTTTTTAAACGCGGCCATTTTACACCCCGGGCCGCGTACGACGCGGCGGCGTTTTTGCGGCCGCTGATGGGAATGATGTGGTTTATGGCGCTTATTTTGATGCAGAACAACGTGGTGGCCGCCGGAAGAAAAGTGAAAGAAAGCCTGCCCTATGCGCTCACGGGCATTGTGCTGTTTATCGTTTCGGTGCCGTTTACGATGAAAATCTGGGGCGCGTTTGCGTATCCGTACACACAGCTCGCCTGCTGCGCCGTCAGTTTATTTATCAATTACCGGCTGTTTAAAAAGCATTTCCCGCAGGTGGAGTATCTGTATTCCCTGCGCCGGGCGGCGCGGGTGCTGGCGGTAAACGTGCTGGCGCTGTTCCCCTCGGCCGTATACGCGTTTTACGGCGCGGGAACAAATGTGTTTTACACACTGCTTTTAGGCGGAATCATCTTTTTGGCGGGGCTGTACTTCTTTTCTTATCAAAGCGGGGACTGGGCGCTGTTTAAAGCCCGGCTGGCCCGAAACGCCGCGCGGCCTTAACGCCGCAAAATACGTTTGACGGCTTCCAGCATTTCCCGCGCGCCTACGCGTTCCGTACACGGCGCGGGCGTATGGCCCAGCGGGCAGTTCATCATCCAATCCGCCGTCGTCCACATACAGCCGCCGCACGGTCCGGCGGCCAGATTTTCGTTTTTGGCAAAGCCGAAAAACCGCGCGGACGTGGGACCGAACGCCACCGCGCTTCTTACGTCCGTATACTGCGCCAGCTGTACGAGTCCGCTCTCCGTATCCGCGTGCGCAAGCGCGCCCGCGAGAAGCGAAGGCAGTTCCGTTACGTCCGTTTTTCCCACCAGGCAGATATCGGCTTCTTCGTAAACCGGGCTGTTGTGCCCGCCCAGCTGAACGACTTTAATCTGCGGAAATTCCCGTTTAAACAACCGTACAAATTCGCACCAGCGCACCGCCGGCCAGGCGCGCGTCGGGCGCGTGCGGCCCACCTTCTGCGCGTGGCTGGTGCCGTCGTGAAACGTGATGTAGGCCGCGCCTTCCAGGCCGAATTTTTTAAGCACGCCGCCGTCCGCCGGCAGACGTTCCTGCGTGTCGTGCGGCAGTTCTATGCCGCCCGTATAAGCCAATAAATCAAACCGCCGCCCGCCCTGTGCGTACAGCCAGCGGCCCAACACGCCTTCGGTTAAAAATGGGTCTTCCAACAGGACCCCCAGCGAGTCCTGTGCGGCCTGCGCCCGTTCCAACACGGGCAGAAACGCCGGGGCCAGCCGGCTCAGGCGGTCTTTGCGTACGTGTAAAAATTTGGCGCTCAGGCACGTCTGCACGGCCAAATCGTAGCCGGAAAAACGCATATTGTCTTTTTCTAAAATCCGCGTATTTTTATCGGCGCCGAACAGCATACGCGCCACACCGGGCAGGGGGGAATATACGTCAAAACGGGCATTGGGCAAAAACGCGCGGTACGCCGTTACCAGCCGGCGCGCGCCGGCCGCGTCCCCCATGCCGCCGGCCAGCCAAAACAACACGCGCGGCGCGGAAGCGTCCCCTTCCGGCGGGCGTGCGAAAAATTGTTTCACGCGGCGCATCCACCGCTTTTTAAACCGGCTCCAGGCAAACGCGGCGCGCACGACGCGGCTGTCCCGCCCGCGCCAGTCCAGCGTTTCCTGCAATTCTTTTAAACTCAGCCGGATGTGGGGGTCGTTCCAGTTCATTTAACGGCCTCCCGGCACAACGCTTCGTATGCGTCCAAATACTTGTTCATAGAAAAACGTTTGGTCACTTCGCGCGCCTTCTCGCCGAAATGACGGCGTTTTTCTTCGTCTTTCATCAGTTCCGCCAGCTTGGCGGCCAGGCGGTCGGTATGGTGCTGTTTCACTAAAAATCCGTCCACTCCGTCGCGGATAATCACGTCCGGGCCGTTGCAGTCAAAACTCACCGCCGCAAGCCCCGCGGCCATGGCTTCCAATAACACCATCGGGAACCCTTCGGCGCGCGAGCTCATGGCGTACAGCTCCGCGTGCTTATACACGGCCTCCAGCCCCTGCACGGGCGGCGCAAACCGCACGCAGTGCAGCACGTCCAGCGTGTCGGCCAGGCCTTTGAGTTCCTGCTCATCCGGCCCCGCGCCGATAATACACAAACGCCAGTCCGGGAAGTCCTCACAGATGCGCCGCCAGGCTTCCAGCAGGCGGTCAAATCCTTTTTGTTTCACCAGCCGGCCCACGGCCACCACGTGTTTTTTGCCTTCCTCCAAAAATACGGGACGCGCAAAAAAACCTTTCGGCGCGGGCACGGCGGGGTTATAGATGACGGCGGGCTTCCACTTGGGATGATACAGCGCGATGTACTTCCGGTCCCGTTCGGACAGCACGGTAACGCGGTGCGCATGGCGCAGAAAAAAGTTGCGCAAAATCCGCCACTTGCGGGAGTAGGCCAGGTGGCGTACGTCCAAATGGTCGGCGTAAATATAGGGAATGCGCAGGAGAAAACAGGAAGCCAGCACGCTGACCGTCATAAAACTGATGACGGCGTCCGGCCGCGTGCGGCGCACGGCGCACGTTAAACGCCACAGGCGGGGAATGCCGCCCAGCACGCCGGCTTTTTTAAAGGTGGGCAGGTTGACGCGCTCGCGCCGGACGCCTTCGGGCACGGGGTAGAAATCGGGCACGCTGTCGTCCAACGTAAGAAGCGTAACCTCGTGGCCGCGCGCCGCCAGACCGCCGCATAAATACGTCATTACGCGTTCCGCGCCGCCGCCCCCCAACGTACCGATCACACACGTGATTTTCACGCCTTCTCCCCCTTAAACAAAAACGCCCCGGCAGTTATCCGGGGCGCTTAAATCAGCGCAGGAACTGCGCGAACGCGCGGACGAAATCTTCAAACGGGTATCTGTCTTTGAGCTTGCCCGCTTCCACCGCGATGCCTACGCGCTTGCCCCAGTTCACCATCAGCTCGTCCAGCGCGACGGTAAAGGANNAGGGTTCCTCTTCCCCGGCGTTTACGATTAAACCGTTTACGCCGTTGGCCACCAGCGCGGTAACCGGCCCGGATTCGCACGCCACGCAGGGCAGTTTGCTGGCCATGGCGTCCAGCAGAATATCCGCATTGGCCGGATTCAGCGCCGGGTAGGCAAAAATATCGGCATTACGCAATAGGCTGTACACGTCTTCAGCCGCGGACACGATTTCCGTGCTGGCCTCCAAGCCGTTTTTAGCAATAAATTTGGTCAGCGCGGCTTTGCCGGCGCCGTCCCCCACAATGGTTAAATGCCACGTGCGGTGCGCGGGGGCCAGGCGGGCCCAGGTTTTAAGCAAATTGTCAAACCCGCTTTCTTTAGCCAGTTTGCCCACCGCCACGATGTTGTTTTCTTTCTTAAAGCAGGCGGGCTTGTTGTAATTGTAATGCTCCACCCATACGGCCGGGTTGGCGACTTCCTGCACCTTCAGGCCCGTATAGACTTTTTTATTCAGCGGTTTATCGGAGGTTTTGATGACAAACACCTGTTTGGCTTTTTTCAAAAGCGTTTTTTTGTCTTTGGCGGCTTTGTCTTCTTTAAACCCTTCGTTTTCGGCGTACACAAACGGCACGCCCGCTTCCGCGGCGGCCTGACAGCCCGTTAAATTCATCAGCGAAACGACAAAATCCGTCTTTTCCTTTACCAGCGCGGCGGCCAGCGTTTTGGGTTTGGCCGCGGCGGCGTATTCCCGCACGTCCGACGCGTCTTTGGCTTTAATTTTGCCTTTGACGGCGCGCAGCGTAACGTTAAAACCCTGCTCCCGCAGGGACTGGGCCAACTTAACGCCCAGGCGCGAAGCGGTAAACTCTTTATTTCCGCCCGCAAAAACAGCAACGTTCATACTCCCTCCTGACAAACGGAGAAACCCTTTTATTCCCGTTTTTTCGTATTATATCTCTAATTTATTGTACATAAAAACCCGGCGGTTTTAAACAGTGCTCCGTCAAAAGATCATAAAAAAACCGCCCTTGCGGGCGGTAATGATAGAAAACATTGCGGGGACTGGATTTGAACCAGTGATCTCAAGGTTATGGGCCTTGCGAGATACCAGTCTTCTCTACCCCGCAATATTATTATAACACTTTACCCAAAGAAACGCAAACCCCGGCGGCTAACCGATATAACAAGTGCAGTCACAGGTGCTGCAAGTACCCAGCCCGCCGTTGGTGCACTTTTCTTGAGAGCACGAAAAACACTTTCCCCAGCCCTGAGTTATTTCGCAGGGTTTATTCGGGTCGGAACAATTGGATGAACCCGGCATGGCAACACAAAAACTGACATTCTGGCCATACTTTTCACAGGCGTTTCGCGCCGCTTCCAAAGTCGGATGAGTATTTACATTCGTAGAAGCTTTCCAATAATCCGTACGGCCACACACTAAATTATAAAATTCTGTTGTTTCTTTCGGGCAGGAATCTTCGCACTGGCAGGTATCTTCGTTCCAGGTTAGCACGGATGTGCTTCCATCACCGCATGTTACTTCCCCGCTGCAAAGGTCTTTTTCCCAGCTTTCTTCACACACGCACACCCCGTTTTCCAGTACCTTTCCTTCCGGGCACGTGGTACACTCCGCTTCCGTCTTGCTGCATGTATTCCAATTTCCCGTTTTCCATTGGCCGGTTGCCGTATCACACGTTACACTGCGCGTCTGCGTGCCGCAGTCGTTGCACGTCTGGCTTTCTTCCGGCTTCGTTCCCGTGCATTCGCACGCATCGCTGATACTGCACGCGCTCCACCCGCTCCACGTGCCCGTGGACGTATCGCACGTACGCGTTTGTGTTCCGCCGTTGTTACACCCGCACGACTGCGTAGAAGA
>DCTQ01000060.1 GCA_002329395.1 Candidatus Avelusimicrobium alvi
ATACTTGGGAGAGAAACATTCGGGGATACTCCAGCCACAGGGGCCGGGAAAAAGGGCCCATCCCGGATATGGGACTTTTTCCCCTTGTTTCCGTCTAAACGATGTACTATAGTAAAAAGAAAGGGAAATCTTATGAACAAATTTATTTCTATATTTCTTTTATTAACCTGTTCCTTGCCGCCGCTTTGCGCCCAGCCAAAACCCTCCCGCGGCCTGGTTCAGGCGCTAAAAAAAGCCCCTTCCGCAGCCGCCCGCCCGGCCAATACGGCGCTAAAAGCTCTTCAAACAAGCGCGGCAAGCAGCGCTAAAACGGCCGCCGGCCTGGCAAACCTGCCCAAAAGGCACCCTCTGCCGTTTGAACCCGATTATATCCCCGAAACCCTTTTTGACCCCAACGACGTTGAGTTCCGCATTTCCCCCCAGGCGGTAATCCTGGATAAATACGACGACCTCTTCAAACGGTTTGAGTACAATTTTAAATCGGAGGAAACGCTCTCCCGCGAAAAAGCCGCCTACGCCAAACAGGCGCGCCAGGCGCTTACGGCCCCGCTGCCCGCGCCTACCGCCCCGTACGAATTGATACACGTCTACCACTTGCCGGAGGCTATGCTTCCCCAATACCGCCGCCTGCAGGCGGACATTGAAATCTTCCACCCGTACTTATGCAATAAATTACTGCCGTTTTTAGGCGCATCGGCCCCGCAGTGGAACCCGGCTGAAAAACGTACGCTGGACAGCGAGCTGATGGAACTATCCAACAAAATCAACAAGTTAATGAAGCATATGCAAAATTTGGACCCGCTCCTTTCCCGCACCCTTACCAATATCAACTGGGCGCGCGAAATTTTATTTGATATGCCCGGCCAGCTGGTCGTCACCAACATTCCCCGCCCCAAACCCTTTAACCTCAACGAATACCGGTTGATTTCACCCCTGGACGCGTCCCCCCGCCTGGCCATTCACAACGACGATTATTTCTTTTCCTCCGAAAAAGCCCGCCAAGCCGCCGCACAGCTCTGCGAGCAAATCCCGGCAGGCCTGCGCATTGCCGTATTAAACGACAACCCCGCACATATCGGCCAATATGTTTCCTGGCAAAACGACGGGATTTTTTCCAACGGCATTACCGTTGAAACGTTTGTCTCTATTGGCGATTTCATACAATCCCACTACGAAAACCCCTTCAGCCTGATTTTAACCGATTATTTCATCCCCGGCGGAGGAGGAGATTTCCTCGTCAAAATCTTACGCAACCGCCGGGACGCCACGCCCGTTATTCTGCAGTCCTATGCGGGGCAAAATACCACCGCCTGGGATATGACCCGCTCCGCCTCCTCGCTGGAAAAAGATTATTACAAAGGCTACGACGGCGAACTGCCCGGGAATGACGATTTTTTCTCGTCCCGCGGCTATCTGTACGTTTTGGAAGGCATCCGCAACTTCTACCTGCTGCACCAAGCGGAGAAAGTACATTAATATATCCCCCGGCCAAAACTTTTTACAGCGGGATTTTGTCTTTTTGCTAGAATAAAAGAAACCAACAGGGGGACTTATGAAAACCATCCATGCGGCCGTCATCGGTTTTGGCTTTATGGGCAAAACCCACACCTACGGCTACAAAACCATTCCGCTTTTTTACGAACCCGATTTCAATATCCGCCTGGCCGCCGTCTGCGCCGGGAAATACGAACACGCCCTGGCGGCCAAAGAACGCTACGGCTTTGCGCACGCCGCGCATAACTTGGACGAAATCCTCGCCCTGCCGGATATAGACGTGATTGACATCTGCACCCCCAACGCCCTGCACGCCGAGGCGATTTTAAAAGCGCTGGACGCCCAAAAAAACATTTACTGCGAAAAACCCGTCGCCTGCGGAGAAGCGGAAACAAAGCGTATCCTGGCGCACCCCAATTTAAATAAAGTGGTTACGCAGACGGTATTTAACAACCGCTTTCTGCCGGCGGCCAAACTCGCCAAACAATTAATGCAGCAAGAGCGGCTGGGCAAAATACTTTCCTTCCGCACGCATATGATTATGCCCTCCAATGTGGACGCTTCCAAGCCCATGCGCTGGCGCAACAGCCGCCGGGCCGCGGGCGGCGGCGTGCTCTACGATTTAGGCGCACACGTGATGGATATGCTGACGTGGCTTGCGGGCCCGGTTAAATCCGTCTATACCAAAAACCAAACGGCTTACGCCCGGCGGCCCGACGGCAAAGGCGGTTCCGTGCCCGTAGATACGGATGACGCCTCCTACTCCGTCGTTACGCTGGCTAACGGGGCCGTGGGCACCGCCGAAGCCAGCAAACTCGCCACCGGAACCAATACGGACCTGTTTATTGAAATCCACGGCGACAAAGGCGCGCTGAAAATTGATTTTATGGACCCGAACTGGCTCTATTTTTACGACGCTTCCGCCCCCCTCAAAGGCTACCTGCGCGTGGAAACCGTGCAGGATTACGCCGGAGCGGACAGCTTTCCTCCCCCCAAACACCCGGTGGGCTGGATCCGCGGGCACGCGGACGCGCTGTATGAATTTCTCCGCGCGGTAAACGAAAACCGCCCGGCCTCGCCCTCGCTTGAAGAGGGGTTATACGTCCAGTCGGTATTAGACGCCATGTACCGCTCGGCGGAAGAAAACAAGGAAATCANNAAACCAAAATAGCAATTGTATTTGTGGCGCTGGCCGCCGTCTGGCTGGGGCTGAGTTATCACATCCGTTTACAAAATGAAAGAGGCGAAAGCCTGGTGGCGGACGCCTATTATGGGGACTTGCTGGCCGTCAAAAACGGGCTGGAGCAAGGCGCGCCGCTTAGGTATGTGCTGTATTTTCAGGACGAAGAAAGGGATTACGGCGGAGCGGAATTTAACGCCCTGCACGCCGCCGCTTCCGGCGGGAACGAGGACGTAATCAACTTCCTGCTGGACCAGGGGCTGGACATCAACTCCCCCACCCCGCAGGGCTGGACGCCCCTGTTTATCGCCGCGCGGGACGGGAGGGCGGAAGCCGCTAAACTGCTGGTATACCGCCAGGCCGACCTCAACGCGCAGACGGACCGCGGCGCCACGGCGCTTATGATGGCGGTTACGCAAAAATTCCCGTCGGAAAAAGAGCGCGAAGATTTGCTCGTCTATATGCTTAAACGCGGGGCGGACGCCAACCTGCAGGACGCTTCCGGCAATCCGCCGCTCTATTACGCGGCCGTGCAGAAAAACCCCAAAATCGTGGAACTGCTGCTTGAATACGGGGCCGCGCCGGACCAGGCAACCAAAGAAAAAATTTTAAAGCTCGTTTCCCCGCGTTCGGACAAAGGTTCTAAAAAAATAGCCGCCCTCTTAAAAAAGAAAGCGGCAAAATGAGCGTTTAACTCAAAAATCAGGGAATGGAATACTCCAGCAGGCGAATTTCCCGGCGGCTGCATATTTGATAAGAAACCACGTCCCCGGAGCGTAACACAAAATAGCCCAACGCCAGCTCGGTATGCGCGTCCGAATAAGGATTGGGGTTATTGCGTAAATCAACCGCAAAAACCACCTGTCCCCCGCGCTTGATCTCCACCCGTTTTACCCGCTCCGTATGCTTCAGCCGGCCGATTTCCCAGCCTCTAAACGCCAGCGGGCGGCCCGGAAGACCGTAAAAATAATTATCCAGTAAAAAAGGAACCGCCCGGGAAAGATTAACCGCATACCCGCGGCCGTCCTCCGGCGCGCCGGGCCGGACGCATCCGCCCGAATGCAAGCCCACCGCCGTCCAAACGCCGTTTTGTTCCTGCACCACGGGGGACCCGCAGTAACCGCTGATTAAAAGCGGAGACGAGCTTTCGCTCCCCTCAATCGTTCTGCCGGATATTAAACCGAAACCTTCGGCACAGATCAGGTCGCGCCGCATGGGCAATAAGTCATTTGCGTCAAAGGGTCCCGCGGCGTAGCCCGCCGAATAGGCCGGAAGCCGCAAACTGGGTTTGCCGACGGGAAGCGTGCGCGCCCCGCCGGACAAGGCATCCTTCGGCAGTTCCGCCAGCGAAATATCCGCAGACGACCAGCCCGCACTTCCGTTTACAGCAACGGTTACCTGATATTCTTTGGGGATTCCGTCCGCCGAAAACACCCGTACCACACGCTTCTGCCCCGCCGAACCGCCGATATGGTAAGGCATAACCGCCCACAGCCGTTTGTGGGAAGAAATCAAAAACCCCGTCCCCAACACGCCGGAAGAATTCGGGCGGGCCACCTGCACCACGCTGGGAGCCAGGTTTTTAATCAGATTTTCAGGACCTTTAAAATTTTTTCGGGCGGCGGCAAAAATCTTCCGGGTAAGCTCCGGCGAAACACGCTGAAAGGTGGCCAGCTCCGGCCCCGTTTTGGCCAAAGCCTGCAGGCCGCGGGGCACACGATAAAGCTGGGCGGACAGGAAACACTCCCCCGCCAGAAAAAATAAAACCGACAATAAAGCCATACGCTTCATATAAATATTATATAGACTTATCCGTTCCCACCGCCAGAGCCAAAAGGCCTAAAAACCGTTAGGCCCTTTTTTACACGCAAAACGCCCCGGCCGAAAAACCGGGGCGTATCATAATAATACGGGATTATTTTATTTAATGTGCGTGGTATAGGTAATATCTTCCCGCAGGCTGTTGTGCACGGGGCACGACTGCGCCGCTTTGGCATAGAATTCTTTCTGTTCCGCCGTTAAAGAAGCGGGGAACGAAAACGTTAAATCCATGCGCACCACACGCGTATGGCCTTCGTCAAACGCCGGTTCCACGGCCAGTTCCGTGCCGGTTACGTTTTCCCCGCGTTTAGACGCGATAAAACCCACCATCGTCAGCATACACGCGCCCAGCGCAGAAGCCAGTATTTCGCCCGGCTGCATCTCTTCGCGCGGTTCCATATAAGCGGAGCGCAGTACGGCTTTTTTACCGTCCAGCACGCTCTTGGTTTCCAAATTTTCCCCCAATGTAGTTCTTACTGCCATAATATCATCCTCCTTACTGATTTACCTTTATAATAATATTTTCCGCGCCCGGCTAACAGCCCATTTTTGGGTTAGAGCACGTTTACCGTTACTTTCACGTCCGGGTGCAGCGTCTGGTGCACCGGGCAGGCGTTGACCGCGCTTATATAAAATTTCTTCTGCTCCGCCGTAAAATGCGCCGGGAAAGCCACCTTCAGCACAAACTCCCCCACGCGGCGCGGATTAGAGGCCATCACTTTGTCAATTTCCACGCGCGCGCCTTCAAACTTCTCCCCGCGCGCCGCGGCCATTTTGCCCATAATGGTCAGCACGCACGAAGCAAACGCCGCGGCCAATAAATCCGTGGGCGAAAAACGCCGGCCTTTGCCGCCGTTGTCGGGCGGCAAATCGGTTTGGATGACGGACCCCGTCGGCCCGTGGACAAGCTCCGTTTCGCCGTCCGTCAAATACGTGCAGGTAATATTCGTCATACCAATCTCCTTGCAGGCCTCAACCCAGTTCCGCCAGCCGCGCGAACAAATCTTTCTGCTCTTTGGTAAGCGTGCGGGGCACGTCAATCGTCAGCGTAACAAGCAAATTGCCCTTGGCGCTTAATCCTTTGCCGCTTAATTTTAATTTTTTGCCGTTGTGGGTGCCGGCGGGCACTTTTACCTTTACCGGGCCGTCCAACGTAGGCACAAAAATGGTGCCGCCCAGAGCGGCCGTCCACGGCATAATAATTACGGGCACGTGCAAATCTTCCCCTTCCAGCCTAAACATCGCGTGCGGGCGGATTTTAACGACCAGATACAAATCCCCGCTGCCGCGCCGCGCGGGGTTGCCCATCCCTTTTAATTTGATTTTTTTGCCTTCGCTCACGCCGGCGGGCAGTTTGACGGTAACGGTGCGCCCGTTGGGCAGGGTCATTTGCATATTGCCGCCGCGGTGGGCGTCTTCCAGATTCAGGGTCAGCTCGGCTTCCACGTCTCCGGCCGCCTGGCCCGAAGCCGCACTGCGGCCGAAATTCTGCCCGAAGCCGCCAAAGCCGCCTCCGCCCATTCCGCCGAAAATGCTTTGGAAAAAATCGCTGAAATCGCCGCCCGAAAACCCCTGCGCTCCGCCCGAAAAACCGCCGAAGCCGCCCTGGCCGCCGTCGTCATAGCCGTATTGCTGGTACTGCTGGTACGGGTTGCCCCCGCCGTAAGCGGACGAGCGCGCGCGGGAAGAAGCCCCGCCGCCGCGGGCGTAATCCTGGTAGCCCTGCTGGCCCACCTGATCGTAAATGGTGCGTTTTTGTTTGTCGGAAAGCACGGTGTAGGCTTCGTTGATATCCTTAAATTTTTCCGTCATCCTGGCCTTTTCCGCCTCCGGGTGCATATCCGGATGATATTTGCGGGCCATCGTTTTAAACGCCTTTTTGATTTCGGCGTCCGACGCGTTTTTGTTAACGCCCAAAATTTTGTAATAATCCTTATATTCAGCCATAAAATCCCCCTTTCTAGTTACCATTTTATATAATTTTTTAGAATACGCAATATGATATTACTGACTAGAACAACCAACAAAACCCCGCTGAAGCTGATTCTGACGACGGAAGCCTTCTCCTCGCTCACGAACCAGTTTATGCAGCTGCTGCTGCCGTGGTACATTCTTTCCACCACCGGCAGCGTGCTGTGGACGGGTGTGGTGGGGTTCTGCGCGCTGCTGCCCAACATTTTCTCTTCGCTTTTCGGCGCGCCGCTGATTGATAAGCTGGGCCGCTCCAAAACCATGCTTTCGTGCGAAGTCATCCAGTTGGTGCTTTTGGGGATGATTCCGGTGCTTATCGTAACGGGGCACGACTGGCCCTGGCTCATCGGCCTGATTATTTTTTTAAGCTCGTTTTTTGACGCGCCCGGCCAGCTGGCCCGCACCGCGCTTTCGCCCACGTTTTCCCGCTACGCCGACGTGCCCCTCTCCAAAACTTCCGGGATTATTGAAGCTTTTGACGGCATTATGTCCGTAGCCGGCCCGCTGCTTGGCGGAGCCGTGATTGCCGCCTGCGGCCTCCTGGCCGCGTGGGTGCTGTGCACCGTATTCTGCCTGATTATCGTTACGCTGTGCATCATTGTATTTACCAACCGCCGGCCCCGCCAGCTGCGGCCCGCCGCGCCTTACCGCGAGGTGTGGGCCCATTTAAAGGCGGACCGCTCGCTGTGGGAACCGATTTTGTTTACGGTGCCGACGTTTATCCTCGGCCAGTCGTGGGAGCTCGTACTGCTGCCCACGTATATTTATGAGCACGGCTTCAATTCCGTTTACCTGGGCTTTTTAGGCGCGGCCTTCGGCCTGGGCGCTTTTGCGGGAGCGCTGTGCTTTGCCGGATTTGCCAAAAAGTTCGCGTTTTTTACGCTTCTGACGTTTAACTACCTGGGGTATTTGCTCTCCGTGCTGGTGCTGTATTTTAATCTGCCCACTTCCGCCGTGCTGGCCACCACCGCGCTGTGCGGCGTGCCGTTCGGCGCGTTCGGCGCGATGATTATCAGCATTCTTCTGCTGCGCACCCCCGCCCAATACCGCAGCAAAACGCTGGGGCTGTTCGCCACGGCGACGTATACCGTGGAAAGCGTATGCGTGCTGACGATTGCGGCGCTGATTCACGGGATGGGGCTGCAGCGCACGCTGCTCGCCGTGAGCATTGTGTTCGGCGCGCTGGTGGCGATGAGCCTGCTGGCGCGGCGCAAGGATGATTTTTGGTCGGTTTTATCGTCGGGCGGGAAAAAGGTATTTACAAAATAAAACATATTTAATAAAATAAATATGTAGC
>DCTQ01000025.1 GCA_002329395.1 Candidatus Avelusimicrobium alvi
GATGTACCCGCATAGAAAGCCACCCCCTGGAAGGGGCCTTGATGCGTTTTTTTTTTTTGATAAATTGGGAATATCAACTTAATATAAAGGGGGATATATCCCGTGCAAAAAGTCCCGGATTCACGTTAATAGAGCTGTTGGTAGTCGTTTTAATCATTGGTATATTGTCGGCTGTCGCCCTGCCGCAGTATGAAAAAGCGGTGGAGAAATCCCGCTCCGCGCAGGCGCTCACCCTGCTTCGTTCGTTTTATAACGCACAGCAGGCGTATTATATGGCTAACGGCGTGTATGCTTCCAAAATTGACGATTTGGACCTCTCCATCTCCTGGACCGGCAGCAGCAAATGGTATGACGGCGCGACGGATACCAAATCCAATGAGGACTGGAGCCTTCAAATCAATCCCGCCTGGGGCGGCGTGTATTTGGGGCGCATCAAAGGCCCGTACCAAGGCGCGGGCTTTATTATGGTGTACGATGCCAACAACACCGCTATCGGCAATCCGGGGCAAATCCAGTGTTTGGAGCGCACAGCGGCCGGGCTGACGTTTGGCGCGGGGCAAGGGGCCTATTGCCAAAAAATTATGAACGGCACGCCGCTTTCTCCTTCCAACGGATACCGCTATTTGCTGAAATAACGGAAAAAGATTTGCGCCTGACGCCCCGCCGCGCGGGGCGTTTTTTATGAATACCTTAACAGAACACCCCGGGCTTCAGCCCGGGGAGTTTCATGATGGAACTTTTATTGCTTTTACGGCCATTAATTTCTACACTATAAATAATCCCATAAACCGTTCCCCGCCGCCCGGGGAATTTTATTTGTATCAGTTATGAAAAAAAACTTATCTCTCTTTTTAACGGCGTTTTTGTTTACGCTGATTGTCTGCGCGGTGCTGCTGCGCTTTACGCTGTTTGGCATGTCGTTTGAGTACGACGAGCTGTTCACCGCCATTACGACGGATCCCTCCCTTTCTTTCGGCTGGATTTGGAGCAACTGGCTGGTGGTGGACGTCCATCCGCCGCTTTATAACGCCCTGCTGTGGGTGTATAACCATTTTGTGCCGTACGGGCCGGAGCTGTGGCTGCGCCTGCCCAGCGTGGTATTTAGTTTGGGCGCGCTGGCGTGCGGATGGTTTTTGTTTCCCAGACGTTTCGGCAAAACGGCGCGGCTGTTGTTTGTGGCTTTGCTGGCGGGCAATATGTATACCATTTTGTATGCACAGCACGCGCGGGCTTATGCGCTGATGCTGTTGTTTTCCGTCCCGCTGACGTTTTGGTTTTTGGATATGTCGCGCTCCGTGTGGCGGGGGAAAACGATTTCCCGCGGCCGCTGGCTGGCGTTTGGGCTGGTGTCTTTAGGGCTTGCGTGGAGCCATTACTTCGGCACGATGCTCGTCGGCGTGTTTTATATTTTGCTGTTTTTGCAGGCGTGGCGTTATAAGCGCAATTTGACGCCCTTTTTGCTGGTGCCGGCGGTGGTGGGCGTGCTGTTTTTGCCGTGGTTTATCCCCAATTTGCAGGCGCAGTTTGAATTCCGGCGTTTTGAAGGCAACTGGTGGGCCAACGATATGGAAATGACGCGCGCCCCCGTCGCGCTGGCCCGGTTTTTCTTCTTTTCGCCCTGGGGCCGCTGGCTGATGGGCGCGCTGTTGGCCCTGGGCGCAGCGTGGCGTATTTGGCGTCGTTGGCGCACGGGCCGCTGGGGCGGATACGTGCGGGAACTGGCGCTGCTGGGGCTTTCGGCCTTGCTGGTGATTGGCGGCGCGGCGCTTTTATCGCTTAAAGCCTATATGTTTATCGGGCGTTATTTTACGGAACTCCTGCCTGCCGTGTATTTGTTCTGCGTGCTTTTGCTGCTGCCGCCGGTGCGCAAAAGCCTGTTGTTCCGCGCGGCGCTTATCCTGGTGGTGGCGGCGGAAGTATTTATGTACGCCATGAGCCACCGCGGGATGCTGATTCCGACGGAAATGCCCGCGCGCCTGACGAGCCAGTTCTACCGGGATTATTTTGCCGGACGGGAAATTATGGTGGTGGCGATGGAAGCGTTTCCGCCTGCGTCTATGCCGGCCATGTACGGGTTTTATCCCAATAAAGTGTACGGATTAAACGCCAAGGTAACCGAGTTGGTCTCTCTTCCCGAAGAAGAGCGCGAGCTCGCCCTGAAACGCCGGGACCAGGCATTTGTGTTTATGCCCAACTGTACCGAGAACAAACTGTATGAACTGTCCCGCCGCTGGGAACGCTTTGCCGGCGTATATATGCGCCTGGGCGGAACGTGTGTGCTGGGATTTTCGGAGAAAGGAGAAATCCCTCCCGAGCTGCAGGAGGCTTCGGCGCGGGGCTCCTCTGAAAATAAGTAGTGCAGGTAAAAATTTTAAAAACCTTCTTTCCCTGGCCAAAGAAGGTTTTTTTGCGGCGTATCGGGGCTTGCTTGTAAGATTGTTTGGCGGCATTGTTTAAGCGGTGTTGTTCTGTTCGTCGGATGATACCGTCCAAGATAAGGGAGCCCTGCCTCAGGGACCTGAGAACCTTGTTGTTGTGCCGTTTTAAGCAGGTCTTAGCCCTGTTTATAAAACGCCTCAAGGCGGAA
>DCTQ01000017.1 GCA_002329395.1 Candidatus Avelusimicrobium alvi
GAAAATAAAATCAAAATGGTAACGTACTTTCCGGTGCCGTATGTGGCATACAGCAAGATTAACGCCAGTAAACAATTAGACATAGGCCTTACGTCCGCCTGTGAAATGAACCTGGGCTGTTCAGAGTCCGGCGCATTGGGTATTCGCCCGTTACAAGCCACAACAGTTAACCTGAACCGGGGAAAGCTGGATTTAAACACAGCGGCGGCCGTAAAAAGCACGAACGTAACGTTGGGGAGCGGTTCTGGAGAGGCAAATATAGATTTCTCTGCAAACCTGCGTATCGGTACGTTAAACAACGGCTACAGTTTGGAAGCCTCTGATATGACGGTGGATGAACTCAAGTTGTTTGCGTCGCATATGAAATCCGGCGGGGAAAAGTTTCCGTCGTGCGCGGCGACGGGAGCAAGCGGCGCGCCGCAGGTGTCGTGGCAGAAAGTAAAACTCAAGAAAGCGGAAGAAGTGTATTTGGTATGCGGCAGTCCGCAGGAATCGGCGGGAAGCTGTTCAGATTCCTCTTATAAGCTGTCGCATAAAAGCGAGTGCTGTCCTTCCAGTCCGGACACGGACTCCGACTGTTATTCCTACAGCTGGGATTTAAATATACAATCGTGCGGGCCGGAATTAGAAGGCGGCTGTTCTATGAGCGGCTGGTATAATAACGAGTATCCGCCCAGCGGGACCTGTTCTTCTCCCGGAGCGAGCCAAGGGCCTTTTGAACGCTGCGACGGAAGTGTATATTGCACCTATTATTCGTATTGTACCAAGCAGAAGAACGGCTGGTAAGATTTTTGCTGAACCGTAAAAACCCCGCTTCAGTATGCGGGGTTTTTATATATTGTTAAATACTGTCCGCGATACGGGCCAGGTATGTAGCCGCGCGGCGGCGGGCATCTTCTTTATTTTTGGCAAAATCCGTTAATACGGCGATTTGGTCCGGCGCGTATTTTTGTTTTTTAAGGGCCTTTTCTTCCAGTTCCCCGCAAATAAACAGGACGGGCTTTTTATGTTTTTTAGCCAGTTTCAGTACCGCCAGCGGCGCTTTGCCGTAGAAGGTCTGTTTGTCCAGTTTCCCTTCGGACGTAATCACGAGATCGGCCCAGCCGAAATGTTTTTCCAGCCCCGCTTTTTTAAATAAAAAGTCCGCCCCTAAAATCAGTTCCGCGCCAAAACAGCTGTAAAGCCCGGCGGCAATCGCGCCGGCGGCGGCGGTGCTGGGCGCGTGCGCCGGGTTGCGGCCGGACGCCCGGGCGGCGGCGCGCGCGAAAGCGGCCATGGCTTTATCCAACAATTTTACCTGCGCGAGCGAGGCTCCTTTCTGCGGGCCGAACACTTTGGCCGAGCTTTTCGGGCCGAGGAGCGGATTGGTTACATCGGCTACGCCGTAAATTTTCACGCCTTTTAAATTTTTTCTAAGCCCCTTTAAGTCTATACTTTTAAGGCGCAGCAAAGCTTCCGCGCCCGGCGGCAGTTCGCGGCCTTTTTTATCCATAAAACGCGCGCCGCATGCGGCCGCCATACCGGCACCGCCGTCGTTGCACGCCACGCCGCCTAAGCCTACGTAAACGGTCTTGGCGCCGGCCTGCACGGCTTTTAAAATCACCTGCCCCACACCGTAGGAAGAGGCTCCCATCGGGTCCAGCTCTTCCGGCCTGGCTTTGCCCAGGCCGCAGACGCGCGCGGTTTCCACCACGGCGGTCCGGCCGTCTGAAAGAAGCAAAAAAGAAGTTTTGCGGGATTTTAGAAAAGCGTTTTTTGCGCGGAGCGTTACGGTTCGGGCGGACGGGTCCAGCGTTTGGAAAAAATCGGTAAATCCGTCCCCTCCGTCCGATACCGGCAGGGCGCGGACCGCGTGTTTTCCGCCCAGTGCGCGCGCCAGCACGCGTGCGGCGTCAGCCGCGCTTAGGGAACCTTTAAACGCGTTGGGCAGAATGAGAATGTTCATTTAAAATTTCCAGCTGAGTCTGGCCTGAATTACGGTGTTGGAAGAAGAGGAGTTTTTTAGTTCCCCGCTGCGCTGGGCAAATACCTGCCGCGCTTCCACGCCAATCATCACGTCGTCCACCAGCGTTTCCACGCCGATGCCGGCTCCGCCCGCGAATCCGTTGGATTTAATGGTGTCGCTCTGCATTTCGCCGCGGTAGTTAAGCGTCAGCATTTCATACGCGGCCGAGGCCGTGAGGTAAAATACAAAACGGCCGGCGGGATTAAGGTAGTAGTTGGCGGCGGCGCCGATGGTTAAAATCTGGCCGCTCGTTTTTACTTTCGGGTCCGGGTACGGCGGGTCCGAGGGGTCAACGGCGGTGTCGTTGGCGTTTTTGACGTTAGGGTCTTTATCGGCAAAAGAATTATTGGAAATGTTGGCGATGGCGAACATCGGGCCCGCCCAGAAGTTACTTTCTTTTACGCGCCACATAAATTTGGAAGACACAATCGCGCTGGTGCCGCCCACGTCTAAGGAATTGTCATCCGCGGTGTAGCCGTCGCGCGCGGAATTGTCCAGCTTTAAATCAAGCGGCATAACGCCGGCTTCCACGGCAAAGTATTTGTTGAAATCTTTTTCTTTCGGTTTGGCGGCGGGTTTGGCCGCTTCTTTCTTGGCGGGTTTTTTGGCGGACAGTTCGTTTTTGGCGGCGGCGGCGTAATCCTGCTGGCTTACTTCCCCGGTTTTAACGCCTTTGATAAACGCTTCTTCGTCCGTCATCGGGCGGGGCGCGGGCACTTCCACGCGGGCGGAAGGCGTTACCACCGAACCGTTGACGACGGTGGCTTTTTGGGCGTCAAACACCTGGTCAATATCCGAATCAAAAGTCAGCCCCCCGGCGGCGGGCACCACGGCGGGCGCACCGGCCTGGGCGGCATTTTGCTGCGCGGCGGTGGCGGCGGCTCTTTCGGCGGCGGCCTGCTGCCGTTCAAGATTTTTTTCTACAAATTCTTTTTGGGCGTTTTCGCCGCGGTCGTAATCGTACGTTTCAATGGAAACGATTTGCGGCATATCCACGTTGACGACGGCCCCGTCGTCGGTCTGGAGTTTTAAATTGAATTCGTCCAAATCCAAAATCACGCCCACCAGCTGTGTGCCGCCTTTTAAAATCAGGCGGTGCTTGTCGGGCAGGATGGCTTCAATTTCGCGTTGGTTAAGCGTAATATTGCCGTAAGACGTGGCCAGGTTAAGCGTATATTCCGTCTGGGACAGAATAGACCCGCTGATCAGCTCCCCGTCTTTCATTTTAATGGTTTCCGCCTGCAATACGGCGGCGGCCAGCACCAGGCATATGGCAAAAACGCTTCTTTTCATACAACCTCACTCGGATAAAAGGGCAAAAGGGCGGCGCGGGCGTGCCGCGCCGCAGCTGTTATTTGGATTCGTGTTCCACTACTTTTTCAATGTTGGATTCGGCGGGAGCTTCTTCCGCCGCTGCTTCGGTAACGGAGCAGCCGCACGGAGCCACCGCTTTTTTAATTTTGCGTACGGCCTTGAGAATCTTGGCCACGGTCAAGAAACCCACGGCGGCGGCCAGANNCATAGAAGGCGGCGGCCAGCCACATTTCGCTTCCGGTCAGTTGCGGATGCGTGAAGATGGCGTACGCCTGGAATACGGCGTAAACCAACGCGAGATAGAAAAGCGCCAGAAAAATGACGGACAACCCTTTTAAGCACAGCCAGTTGTGCGGCCACCATTTGGCGCATTTGCAGCATTTAGACATAGTTCACTCCTTTTATATGCGGGGAAACATCTTACCCCCCTATGCACATATTGTATCAAAAGAATAGGCTTATAGCGATAATTCTCTTGGTATAAAATCGTATCTTTTACGGGGCGGAAACGCAACCGGAAAACAGGGTTATCCGGCGTCGGGGCGGCAAAGGGTTTGACGCACGGTGATAAGCGCGCCCAGCAGACGGATGAGAAGCGTCCACCCCATACACGCGAGCGCGGCCTGAAGCGTCGCCAGCGCGTAAATCCGGCGCAGCGGGGCGGAATGGACGGCCAGCTCCGCCGCGCTTATAAATAAGGTTTGCACCCAGCATAGGGCCGCATACGCGCCCACGGCCAGCGTGGCGTAAAACAGGGCGATAAACAACCGCCTGAGGCCTTTAAGCCCCAGCCAGTTATGCGGCAGAAAAGGAAGGATTTTTTTACAGGCGTCCCGCATCTTTTAACAGCTCCTCGGCGTGGGTAAACGCGGCGGAGCGTCTGTCCGCCCCTCCGCCCAGCATCCGCGCGATTTCGGCGGTTAAGCCCTCGCCCGAAAGGGGGCTGATGGATACGTCCGTAGCGGTTTGGGAAGCTTTTTTATCCACGTGAAAATTCTGGTCCGCCTGCGCGGCCACCTGCGCCAGGTGCGTTACGCACAGCACTTGGCGGCCCTGGGCGGCGGAGCGCAGTTTCTGCCCCACCAAATGCCCCGTTTCCCCGCCGATGCCGGCGTCCACTTCGTCAAACACCATTACGGGCACGGTCGGCGCGAGCACGGTTTTCAGGCCCAGCATCACGCGCGAAATCTCGCCGCCCGAAGCGATATTTTTCAACGGCCGCAGGGACTGGCCGGGGTTGGGGGAGAATAAAAATTCCACTTTGTCCGCGCCTGTCGGGCCGACGTTTTCTTCGTCCATTTCCACGGCGGTGGCGAAACGCACCGCGTGAAAGCCCAGCGGGCGGATTTGTTCGGTGATGAGCGCGGAGAGTTTTTCGGCGGCTTCCATACGTTTGTCGTGCAGTTCGCGCGCGAGTTTTAACAGGGTTTTTTTGTCTTTTTCCAGCTCGGCCAGCAGTTCCTGCTCGCGCTCTTCGGAATGCTGTAAATTGTCAATACGCGCGCGCAGCTCTTCGGCGGTGCGTAATACGTCGGCGATTTCCGGCCCGTATTTGCCTTTT
The DNA here is from genome assembly GCA_002329395.1 of Candidatus Avelusimicrobium alvi. Lineage (GTDB taxonomy): Bacteria > Elusimicrobiota > Elusimicrobia > Elusimicrobiales > Elusimicrobiaceae > Avelusimicrobium > Avelusimicrobium alvi. The sequence continues at coordinate 4,881 of DCTQ01000017.1, forward strand.
AAGCGTTTGATTTTTTCGTGGCGTTCCAGCATTTTGTCCAGCGCGTCGGGCTCTAGATTGATGTCGTCTTTATATGCGCCCAGCGTGGCGGCGGCATCTTCCAGCGTTAACAGCGCGGAGCTGACGTCCTGCGCCAGCGGGGCCAGGTTTTCGTCCAGTTCCGCCATATTTTGCAGTTCCCGCGCGGCTTTGCCCGCGCGCGCGGTGGCGGAATCTTCGGCTTCGTAGAGTTCGTTGTACGCTTCGGCCGCCATTTCAAGCAGTTTGCCGGCGTGCTTCATTTTGGGCAGGGTCTGCTCCAGCTGGAAATCTTCGTCCGCCGTCGGGTTGATGTCTTCAATTTCTTTGAGCTGGTACCGGCTCATATCCAGCAGGCGTTCTTTTTCCTGCGCGCTTAAACGCGCGGCGTCCAGCTTGGCCTGTACGGCCTGTACGCGGCGGTAGGCGTCTTCGGTTTTTTGCACGAGCGTTCCGTGCTTGGCAAATTTGTCCAGCAGCAGCAAATGCACGGAAGCGTGCATCAGGCTTTGGTGTTCGTGCTGGCCGTGAAAGTCCACCAGCGCGCGGCCTATATGCGCCAGCGCGGCCACCGTAACGGCGCGTCCGTCGGCATAGGCTTTGCCTTTGCCTTTGCGGTCCAGTTCGCGCTTGAGGGTGAACACGTCGCCGGAAATCTGATATTCTTTGCGCACGGCTTCGGGCAGCATATCGCTGGAGAACACGGCGGACACGGTCATTTTGTCCGCACCGTCTTTAATGACGGACACGTCCCCGCGCGCGCCCAGCACAAACCCCAGCGCTTCAATAACGATGGATTTGCCCGCGCCCGTTTCGCCGGAAAATACGTTCAGCCCCGGGGCGAAATCCAGCGACAGGTCCGAAATAATGGCAAAATTTTGTACGCGCAGGCGCGAGAGCATACTAACGGTTCCCCCATTTGAGTTTACGGTTTAAAATCGGAAAGAAGCCGCGTTCCGGCGGGCAGAGCAGTTTGGCTTTTACCGGGCTGCGCGTAATCTGCACGCGGGCGCCGGGCGGAAGGGTTAAATTGATTTGGCCGTCAATGCTGGCTATGGCGCGGTCGGCCTCGTTTTTAAAAGAAGGCGTAAGCGTAAGGGAGCCCTCGGCGGATAAAATAAGCGGCCGCTGGTTAAGCGTATGGGGGCAGATGGGCGTAACCACCAGCACGTCCACGCCCGGCTGTACGATGGGGCCGCCCGCCGCCAGCGAATAGGCGGTGGAGCCCGTGGGGGTGGAAACGATTACGCCGTCCCCAAAATACGAAGGCATTTCGCTCCCGCTCCAGGCGGCTTCAATCAAAAAGGCCCGGGGCGCGGCGGCGCGGAGCACGCAGTCGTTAAACGCCAGAAAATCCCGGTCTTTGGCGTCGGGCGTCAATACGCGCGTGTGGAGCATAAGGCGTTCGTTGACGGCGCACTTTCCTTCCAGCAGGGCTTGCAGAGAGTTTTGGCAGTCGTTCTGTTCGCACGCGGCCAAAAAGCCCAGCGTGCCGCAGTTGATGCCGAAAATGGGAATGTTAAGCGGTGCGGCGGCGCGGGCGCAGTGAAGCATCGTCCCGTCTCCGCCCATACTGACCAGCAGGTCCGCCGGTTCGTCCGCCAGGCCGCTTAAATCCGTCAGCAGGCGCGCCCGCACGCCGTTTTGGCGCAAAAAAGCGCACGCTTCTTCGGCCAAAGGCCGGACGGGCGTTTTGTGCGCATTGTAAAAAACGGCGGCTTGCTTAAAATTCATAGTACTCTTATTTTAGCAAAAAAACCCGGCGGCGGGAGGGGGACAACTAATCCCTTTTTGGGGGCGGCGCACGCCTTCCGGCGGTTGTGCAAAATGATATAATATTATAGGTTAGAAGCAACAGAAAGGGGGTCTTACTATGTGGGACTATACGGATAAAGTAATGGATCATTTTAAAAATCCGCGCAACGTGGGAGCCATTCCCGACGCCGACGGGACGGGTCAAGTCGGCAGCCTGGTGTGCGGAGACGCCCTGAAACTGACGATTAAAGTCAACAAGGACACCGACGTCATTGAAGACGCCAAATTTGAAACGTTCGGCTGCGCGAGCGCGATTGCCTCGTCTTCCATTTTAACCGAAATGGTGAAAGGCAAAACCATCGCCGAAGCGTCCAAAATCACCAACCAGGACATCGCCGACGCGCTGGGCACGCTGCCCGCCGAAAAAATGCACTGCTCCGTAATGGGCATGGAAGCGCTGGAGGCCGCCGTTAAAAGCTACCGCCAGGGCGGCAAACCCGTGGTGTTTGAGCAGGAAGAAGAAAAAATCGTCTGCCACTGTTTTAACGTGTCGGAAGAAACGATTATTAAAGCCATCCGCGCCAACCATTTAAAAACCGTGGACGACGTTACCCACTTTACCAAAGCGGGCGGCGGCTGCGGGCGGTGCAAGGGCGACATTCAGAAAATTCTGGATAAAGTAAACGGCGCGTGCGAAATCCCCGCCGCGGCTGCGCAAAAAACCTTTGCGCAGATGACGGTGGTGGAAAAAATCAAAACGATTGAACGCGTGCTGGAAGAGGACGTGCGCCCGAAACTGAATATGGACGGCGGCTCTGCGGAGCTGGCGGACTTGGACGGAAACACCGTAAAAATCCGCCTGACCGGTATGTGCAGCGGCTGTGCGGGCGCGGCGGGCACGCTTAAAAATTTTATTGAAAAAACACTGAAGGAGAAAGTGGATTCGTCCCTCAGCGTGGAGCAGGCGTAATATGAAAGTCATTTATATGGACAACAACGCCACCACCCAGTGTTCGCCGGCGGTGGTGGAAGCGATGCTTCCGTACTTTTCCGAAAAATACGGCAATGCGTCCAGCATGCACGCCTTCGGCGGGAACAACCGCCACGCCATAGACGCCGCGCGCAAAAGCACGGCGGAACTGATCGGCGCGGCCTACCCGGACGAAATTATTTTCACTTCCTGTGCGACGGAAAGCGACAATACGGCTATTTTCTCCGCTGTGCGCACCCAGCCCAGGAAGAAACATCTCATCACCTCCGCCGTGGAGCACCCGGCCATTATGGAGCCGTACAAATACCTGGAATCGCAGGGATACCGCATAGACTTTATCGGCGTGGACGAGTTCGGATGTTTTGATATGGAACGCTTCAAAAGCGTGATTGACGAAGATACGGCCCTCGTGTCCGTAATGTGGGCCAACAGCGAAACGGGAACCATTTTCCCGGTGGCCGAAATCGCGCGGATTGCGCACGAACACGGCGCGCTGTTTCATACGGATGCGGTGCAGGCCGTGGGCAAAATTCCGGTGGACGTAAAGGCGGCGGGGATTGATATGCTTTCGCTCTCCGCGCACAAATTTCACGGACCCAAAGGGGTCGGCGCGCTGTACGTCAGGCGCGGCACCCGCTTTATGCCGTTTATGCTGGGCGGCCATCAGGAAAAACGCCGCCGCGCCGGCACCGAAAACGTGCCTTACGTCGTGGGGCTGGGCAAAGCCAGCGAACTGGCGCTTGCGCGCCTGTCGGACGGAACGCCCGCGCGCATTGCCGCGCTTCGCGACCGGCTGGAGCAGGGCATTTTGGCCGCCGTGCCGGACGTAAAAGTAAACGGGGACCCGGCCTGCCGCGTGCCCAACACCACCAATATCAGCTTTGGCTATATTGAAGGCGAATCCATCTTGATGTATTTAAACGATTTCGGCATATGCGCCTCGTCGGGTTCGGCGTGTACGTCGGGCTCGCTGGAGCCGTCGCACGTGCTGCGCGCGATGGGCGTGCCGTTCCAGTTTGCGCACGGGTCCATCCGCTTTTCGCTTTCCGACCAAACGACGGAAGAGGAGGTAAATACCGTGCTGAAAGAACTGCCTCCCATTATTGAACGGCTGCGCAAGATATCGCCGTTTTCGCGGCTGGCCGCTTAAATTTATGTGCGCCGCGCCTTGAACGGGCGCGGTTTTTTGGACGCCCGTATGAAAAAATATTTATGGCTGTTGTTTTTGTTGTGCCCTCTTTTCCTTTCCGCCAAAACGACGGTTTTGTATCACACCAGCGATGTGCATGGTTTTTTCTATCCGCGTGAAGGGCGCGGCGGGTTTGCCGCACTCAAGGCTGTTTTGAACGGGGAAAAACGGCCGTTTTTACTTTTGGACAGCGGAGATTTCGCCAACGGTACCGCCGAAACCCGCAGTTCAAAAGGCTTAAAAGCCGTAGAAATGATGAACCGTATGGGGTACGATGCGGCCACGGTCGGCAATCATGAGTTTGATTTTACCGAAGACGGCCTGGCGCCGCTGTTTGAAAAAGCGGATTTTGCCGTGCTGGCCGCCAATTTGCGTAATACCGATTCCGGCGGCTTTCCCGCTTTTGCGCAGCCTTACCGGGTGTTTGAGGCGGACGGCGTGCGGGTGGGCGTTGTGGGGCTGGCCAACCGCAAACCCGCCAAACCCGTAAAAAAATACCGTTTTTCCAAACCGCTGGAAGCGCTGGAAAAAGCGCTGGCGGCGATGGAATCCCAAAAACCGGATGTGGTGGTTGTGCTGGCGCACGATTCGCTGGCGGATTATAAAAACGGCATCCTGCCGTATATGGGGGATATCGCGCTGAAATACGGCGGCCGCGTACACGCGGTGCTGGGCGGACATGCGCACAAAATTTTTCAGAACGAATACATCAACGGCGTGCTGTTTGTGGAAAGCGGCAGTTATTTAACCGGCGTCAGCCGTATAACGGTGGAAACGGACGACGAAACGGGCAAATTCGTGTCCGCCAAGTCCGAACTGATTCCGCTCGTGACGGCCAAAACCGGCGAAGACCCGGAAATAAAAGCCTTCGCCGATGCCCTGCGGGAGCCGGGAATAGACGAAGTGCTGGGCTTTGCCGGCGAAACGCTTGCCAAAAAGCCCGCCGATTCCTCCTGCCAGGACGGCGCGCTGGACGACTGGGTGGCCGATTTGGGCCGTTCGTACAGCGGGGCGGAAGTGTTTATCCATAATACGGGCGGCACCCGCGTGGATATGAAAAAAGGTCCCGTCACCCCGCGCAGTTTAACGGAGCTTTTTCCTTTTGACGATTCGGTCGTACTGATGCGGGTGTCCGGCCGGATGCTTAAAAAATTTATAAAAGACGGCTTGCTGCCGTGGAATAAATACACTTATTCCGGCTTGACGGTTTCATACCGGAAGGGAAAAACGGGAAAAGTGCTGGATTTAGCCGTTTCCGTAAACGGCAAGCCGCTGGAAAACCGTAAAATTTACACGGTGGGGACCAATTCTTTTGTGGCCGGACACAAAACTTTTTCCCGGGTGGCGGATAAAAAGTCCGCCGGGCCGAAAACGGTGCGCGCCCTGCTAGAGGACGCTTTAAAAAACGGTCCCGTTTTCCCGCCGCGGACGGGGCGCATCGTGCGTTTGGCAATGTAAGGCGGCCTTGTGATTGCGCGGCGTTTTTGTTACTATAAAATTATCCCCCTATAAGGAGAGAGAGGCCCCTACTATGAAAAAAACTTGGTTGCTGCTTGCAGCGCTGCTGCTCCCCCTGGCTTTGACGGCCAAAACTACCACGATTTACCACACAAGCGACGTACACGGTTTCTTCTATCCGCGCGAAGGCCGGGGCGGTTTCGCCGCACTGGCGGCGGTGCTGAAAGCCGGCCCGAAATGCTACCTGCTGTTGGACAGCGGGGACTTTGCCAACGGCACCGTGGAAACCCGCAATTCCAAAGGTTTAAAAGGCGTACAAATGATGAACCGCATGGGGTATGACGCCGCCACCATCGGCAACCACGAATTTGATTTTAAGGGCGAAGGCGTCGCGCCGCTGCTGGCCAACGCGCAGTTTGCGGTGCTGGCCGCCAACTTTTTTGAAACGTCCACCGGCAAATATCCGCCGTCCGTTCTGCCGTATAAAATTTTTGACGAAAACGGCGTAAAAGTGGCCGTAATCGGGCTGGCGAACCGCGTTCCCACCAATCCTTCCAAATTGTATTCCTACGGCAAGCCGCTGGCGGCTTTGGAAAAAGCGCTGACGGCGGCGGAAGCCAAAAAGCCGGATGTGGTGGTCGTGCTGGTGCACGATTCGCTGGAAGACGACAAGCACGGCACGCAGTCTTACGTAGGGGACATCGGCCGCAAATTCGCGGGCCGGGTACATGTGGTGCTGGGCGGCCATGCGCATAAAATTTTCCAGAACAAATACATTAACGATGTGCTGTTTGTGGAAAGCGGTTCTTATTTAAACAACGTCAGTCGCATATCCGTAGAGACGGACGACGAAACGGGCAAGTTCGTGTCCGCCAAGTCCGAACTGATTCCGCTCGTAACGGCCAAAACCGGTGAAGATGAGGAGATAAAAGCCTACGCCGATTCCCTGCGCGAGCCGGGCGTGGACGAAGTGGTCGGCACCGCGTCGGACGTGCTGACCAAACTGCCTGCGGATGAAAACCGGCAGGATTCGCCGCTTAACGACTGGATTGCCGACCTGCTGCGCGCGTATTCCGGCGCGCAGATTGCCGTGCACAACAACGGCGGCACCCGCGTGGATATGAAAAAAGGCCCCGTTACCAAGCGCGATTTAATTGACATCCATCCCTTTGACAATACCGTAACGTTGGTAACCGTGGACGGCAAGTTCTTAAAACGTTTCGTAAAAAAAGGCTTTGCGCCGCGCAGCCTCTACACGTATTCGGGCCTGACGATTACGTATAAGCAGAACAAAAAAGGCAAAATCAAAGACATTGAAATTTTAGTGGACGGCAAGCCCGTTGAAAACCGCAAAAAATATACGCTTGTTACCAACTCGTATATTGCCGGCGGCGGCAGCGAAGGCTGGATGTTTAAACAAATCCCGGACGAAGACAAAAAGCTGGCCGGTTCCAAAACCATCCGCGATTTGATGGAAGACGCGCTTAAAAAAGGGCCGGTAACGCCGCCCCAGACGGGGAGAATCATCCGGCGGTGATATGCGCGTAAAACGGTTTGCGGCGGTGCTGGCGGGGCTGGTTCTCCTGGGCGGTTGCGCCCGGGAGGAGTTGACTTCCGTTGACATCTTTTTTACGGCCGACGTGCAGGGCTTTTACTGGTCCCGCCCGGAACCGCGCCTGGACAACCGCGAAGCCGGCGGCTACGCCGTGCTTAAAAATTTCCTGCAAAGCCGGGAGGGGGAATACCTCCTGTTTGACGGCGGCAGCTGGTTCGGCTCCGCGCCCGAAGGCACCATGACCAAAGGCGCCTACGTGGCCGAGCTGGCCCGCACGCTTCCCTATACCGCCGGAACCATCAGCGATAAAGATTTAGTCTACGGCTGGCCGTCTCTGCGCGCCATCGTGCGCGAAATGCCCTATCCGTTTGTGGTGGCCAACCTGCGGCTGGAAAACCAAATCCCCTGGCCGATGCACGATTACCAAATCCGCACGGTAAACGGCATTAAAATCGGCGTGTTCGGGCTGATTAATCCCACCAATATCAACAAAAACAAATCCCGCCTGCCGGGCCTCTCGGCACAGGACCCGGTGCAGGCCGCCAAAACCATGACGGCCTTACTGCACGAAAAAGGGGTGGATTATATCATCCTGCTCAGCTCCCTGGGCGACCCGGAAAAAACGGGCGTCAGCGATACGTCCATCGCCGAAGAAGTCAGCGGCATTCATTTGATTTTAAGCTCCAATAAAGACCGCGAAAACGCGGAAACCGACCAAATCAACGATACGTTTATCGTCTATCCCGGCTCCAAGTTAGACAGCGTGGCCCTCGTGCGTCTGTCGTTTGACAAGAACAAACAATTCCGGGGGCAGACGTTTGAAGACATTCCGCTTTTGAAAGATTCTTTTTCGGAGGACGCGGAAATCGCGGGCCGGGCCGCATCGCTTCGGGCGGAAACCCGTCAAAAAATGAACGCCCGCGTGGCCGAACTGCCCGCGCAGATTAATACCGCGCTGGCGCAGGAATCCGCGCTGGGCAATTTGCTCACGCAGTGCCTGTATAAATGGTCCCGCCTGGACGGCGCCGTGCTTAATTCGGACTCTATCCGCAGTTCCCTGCCCGCCGGGCGTTTGTCCGAATATGATTTGTACAAAGCCTACCCGTACGGGGACAATATCACTTTTCTTACCATTAAAGGCGCGGCGTTTGTAAAAGCGATGGAGGCCTCTTTAAACGCCAAAGACAATTTCCCGCAGATTGCCGGATTTACCGTGTCGTACGCGGACACGCCGCAGGGCAAAAAAATCCGCCAGATTACCCTGGACAATGGCCGCGCCGTCCGCCCGCAGGATACATACCGCTTTGCGGTAACGGACCATGTGCTGGCCGGCGGCTTCGGGCATGACGGGTTTATTGATTCGCTGGAATTTAAAAACACCTTTGTGGAAGCGCGCCAAATTATGCGCTCCTGCCTTGCGCGCCAAAAAACGGTGGAGGCCCCGGCTCTCGGCCGCTGGAAAAAAGTAAAATGACGCTTATCCGCCCGCTGACCATAGGCTCGTTTACGGCCCCGAACAATTTATTGCTGGCCCCGATGGCGGGCATTACCGATTCGCCTTTCCGGGTGCTTTGCTTAAAGGGCGGCGCGGGGATTGTGTGCGCGGAAATGGTGTCGGCGCACGCCTTGCATTTCGGCAGCCCCAAAAGCGGAAAAATGCTGCAGATTAATCCCAAGGAACATCCCGTTTCCATGCAGATTTTCGGCTCGGACGAAACGACCATTGCCGAGGCCGCGAAAAACGCCGAAGCCCAAGGTGCCGATATCGTGGATTTAAACGCCGGGTGCCCGGTTAAAAAAATTAATAAAGCGGGTGCAGGCTGTGTGTTGATGAAAGACGAAGCCAAACTTGGTCGCCTGATTGAAGCCGCAGTGAAAAGCGTACGCATTCCGGTAACGCTTAAAACGCGCATCGCGCTGACCCGTAAAGAACTGTTGGGCGCGCGGTTGGCTAAACTGGCGGAAAACGCCGGCGCGGCGGCGGTTACGTTGCACGCGCGTGCGGCGGTGGACGTACATGCCGGGCCGCCCAATATAGAAGCGCTGGCCGAAGCGTGCCAGGCGGTTAAGATTCCTGTCATTGGCAACGGCGGCGTATTGGACGCGTCGGTGGCGCGGCAGTTTTTGCAGGCCGGATGCGCGGGGGTGATGATTGGGCGCGGCGCGGTCGGCAATCCGTTTATTTTTAAAGATATTGCGGACGAGCTGGAAGGGAAGCCTCTCTCCGCCCACACGCCGGCCTGGCGGATGGGCGTGTACCGGGACCTCATCCGGGAAAACGTGTCTTTCTACGGCGAGCGCATAGGCGTCAACCGCAGCCGCAAAACGGCCGGATATTGGATAAAAGATTTTGAAAACGCGGCGCAGGTGCGCGGCGCATTCGTGCGGATGGACGCCTTGGCCGATATAGAAACCCTCTTTGCCCGGACGCTTGAGCGGCTGGAAACGCAAAAAAATCCGTAAAATCCCCTACATTTTGATATAATATATAGGAAACCACGAGTCATTAAGACAGCGGCCACCACTCCGCTGCGCATTAATTACACAAGGTAGAAACCAAACATATGACAAAAACTTTTTTGCCTTCCGTTAAGGAAGTTGAAACCACCCGCAAATGGCATCAGATTGACGCCACGGGTCAAACCCTGGGCAGACTGGCCACGAAAATCGCCGTGCTGCTTATGGGCAAACACAAAAAGACCTATACGCCTCATATGGACTGCGGCGACTTCGTCGTCGTTACCAATGCCGGCAAAGTCAAACTGACCGGTAACAAGCTGGAACAGAAGGTTTACTTCTCCCACTCCGGTTACGCCAAAGGCGCTAAAGAAACTCCGGTCAAAAGAGTGTTGGAAAAGAACCCCACCAGAGTGCTGGAACTGGCCGTTAAGAGAATGTTGGACGAAAACAAACTCCGCGCGCCCAGAATGAAACGCTTGAGACTGTTCGCCGGCGAAGAACATTCCTTCACCGAACGCTTTGGTAAATAAGAGGGATAGAAATTTATGAACAATACGAAAGAACTTAAAACCGGAAGAAGAAAAACCTCCGTCGCCACGGTAGAGCTCTTGAAAGGCAAAGGCGTAATCACCGTCAACGCCAAATCTTTGGACGAGTATTTCGGCAACCACGCCCGCTGCAAAGCGGCCGTGAAAGCCCCGCTTGCGCTCACCAACCTGGATAAAGAATACGACGTTACCGCCAAAGTAGTGGGCGGCGGCGTGTCCTCCCAGGCCGGCGCGCTGCGCCACGCGATTGCGCGCTCTTTGGCCGCGATCAGCGAAGATCTGAAAAAAGCCGTGAAAAAAGCCGGTTATCTTACCCGCGACCCGCGTATGGTTGAAAGAAAGAAACCCGGTCAGCCCGGCGCCCGCAAACGCTTCCAGTTCTCCAAACGTTAATCGTTGGCTGGAACTTTGCAGGAAATGTTTTGCAACCCCCGCTTACGCGGGGGTTGTTGCATATAGCGAAAACCCCTGTCTCCCTCAACTGTCATTTCCAAAAGGCATAAAAGCCCCTTCTTTCCCCAGGCCCTGGCCAGGCCAGAGCCCCAAGGCCTTGGACCTGTTGCGGCTGACCCGAAGTTGTGTTCGTTTTGTCGTTGTATGCAGGTCTTAGCCCTGTTGATAAAACGCCTCAAGGCGGAAGAA
>DCTQ01000032.1 GCA_002329395.1 Candidatus Avelusimicrobium alvi
ATTGCGGACGCGGCAGAAGTTTATTATTTGGCCAACGGGGAATACGCGCCGGATAATATCACCATGCTGGATATTTCCGATGTGTCCGGGTGTAAACAGGCGGGTGGCGGGCAGCTTGACTGCGGCAAGATTTGGTACGACTATAACGCGGGCGGCCGTTGGCATTCTAACGACAGGAAGGACCGGGTGGACGGGCGTGTGTATATCAACGACGCTATTGCTTTGTATTACACCAAATATTTGACGCATAGCCCTTCCTATGCCGGGGAAACGCATTGTCATGCTGCGAATTCGGCCGCGCACAAAGTGTGCAAAAGCATGGGCGGCGTATTGATATCGGGTAATGTGTACCGCCTGCCTTAGTCGGCTTAGCATAAAAAAACCTGCTCTTTAGAGCGGGTTTTTTGTGTGGGTAAAACTTAGAACTTATACCCGAACGTCAGCGCATACATATCGCTTTTTCCGTCGGTGTATTTGACCGGCAAATTTTGCAGCTGTTCCGAGCGGCCGCTTAAATCTCTGGAGAAGATGTGCGCATAAGCAAAGTCTATGCTCCAGGTATCGGTTTTGTAGCCTGCGCCAATGCTGGCGATGTGCCGGTCGTCCACCGGGACGAGCGTGTCCATTTCGTGTTTGTTAATCGGGGATTTGTCATACACGTATCCGGCGCGCAGGGCCCAATTTTGATTGAGCTTATATTCCGTGCCGAAGTTCAGGCGGTACACGTCTTTGTATTTTTTCTTATTGCGGATAACGGGGCTGCTTTCGCTGTCCGTATATTGGATAAGGATTTGGTCATACGAACTCCAGAAGGTGCCCACGATTCCGGCTTCCAGGGTCCAGGCGTCGGTCGGGCGGAAGGCAATTCCGGCGGAAATGCTGTCCGGCAAAGAAATAGAGCCTTCGGCATCAGCCCCGTGAATATTAATCCGCGGAAAGCTCTTTCCGTCCGCGTTAATGCGGCCGTTTAAGTTCTGTTTTACTTTGGTGCGGTACATACCGCCCAGCGCCCATTTTTCGGCCCATTCGGGTTTGTAAATAAACGAGAAGTTTCCCCCCCAGCTTACGCCGGAACCGCTGATTTCGTAATTGCCGCTGTTGGACGGGTCAAGGTTAAAATATGAGTTTTGGGCAAAGCTGATGACCATGGCCTCCAAACCCATCGCGACGGAAAACTCGTCGCTGGCTTTTACGGCGATGGTGGGCGTAAAAGAAAATGTTTCCAGTTTCACTTTATAGGCCAGGTTGCTGCCGACCCAGGAGGTTACGGGGTCTTGATATTCGCCGCCCAGGCCGTAGCGGGAAAATCCGCCCAGACCAAACGAAACCTGATCGCTCCATTTTTGGGTGATGAAAAAATTAGGCAGATACCAAACGTCGTTTTTCAGGCTTCTTGTTTGGCCGGCCACGCTGGTGGTGGCGTCCGCCGTAACGGCGGTTAAACCCAGCTGGGCCTGCGTGCCTTCCAGCTCGGTGATAAGCGCGGGGTTGACGGCGAGCGAAGCGGGTTCGGCTTCGTTGGCCATAGCGGCGCCGCCCATAGCGGTGGAGCGGGCGCTGAATTCGTACAGGGTAAATCCCGCGCCGTAAGAGACATCGGCCAGCAGGACGGATAAGAGCAGTACGGCGGTTAGTTTCTTATACATTCTTTTCCTCTGTTGTTTGGGGGTTGTACGGCAAACAAAAACCCCGTCCGGGTATGGTGTTTCCGGGCGGGGTGTGCGGCAAATTATTTTTGGAGTTCGGCCATTTTGTCTTTGGCTGCGGTGCCGAAATAGGTGTTGGTGTACGCTTCCGACAGGTGTTTGTAAGCGTTTAACGCTTCGGTTTTGTTGCCGGCGAGTTCCTGGCTCATGGCGAGCGTCAGGTAAGCCTGCGGCAAGGCGAAGCTTTTGGGATTATTTTGTATAAATCCGTTCATCCCGTCGGCGGCGGCCTGATAATCTTTCAAGGCCTGCTGCGAAGCCGCCAGCGAGAGCGCGGCCACGGTGTGCACCGTCGGGTTTTTGGAAGCGGACAGCGTTTTGTACGCGTCTGCGGCCTGGGCATAGTTTTCGGCGGCGTAGAGTACGTCCCCTTTTAACAATACGGCGTACTGCGCGGCGTCGGTACCCGGGTATTTTTCGGTCAGCTGGTCAATTAATTTAAATCCTTCCTGTTCCTCCCCGCTTAAAAGCGCAACCTGCGCGGTGTAATAGCCGGCCCAGGAATCCTGCGTAACCTTTTTAAGGTGGTTGGAATAGAACGAGCCGATGACGGCGGCCAGCACCAAAATAACCAAAGCGGTCAGAACGCCCTGTTTATTTCTTTTGCAAAAATCAATGATGCCGGAAAGAAACGACACGATAATATCTTTATGTTCAACGGAAGCGGTAATTTGTTTGGTCATATAATTCCATTATAGTAAAATATGGTCCGGGCCGAAACCGGATATTTAAGCGGCGGCGATGTCCTCGTCGGTCAGCTGGCGGCATTCAATGCCGTTTTTGGCCAGGAACACAATGCCTTCCTGGCTGCGGTCGTACATATTTTTGTAGAACACTTTTTTAATCCCCGCGCTGACGATTACCTTGGCGCAGTGCACGCAAGGGGACCACGTAACGTATACCGCCGCGCCCTGCGTGGAAATGCCGTTTTTGGCGGCGAACGCAATGGCGTTTTGTTCGGCGTGCAGTTCGTTCTCCACGGACCATTTGCCGTGCAAATCGTAAAAGGTGCGGCTGGCCACAAAATCTTCGTACGTAGGGAATTTGTCTTTGTAATTTTCTTCGTACACGGCGCGGAAGTTTTCCTCGCAGTGCAGCTGGCCGGTGGGCGTGCCGTTAAATCCGATGCTGATGACGCGGTTGTCCTTCACCAGCACGGCGCCCACCTGAATGCGGCAGCAGGTGGATTGTTCGGCCACGAGTTCGGCCATTTTAATAAAAAGTCTGTGTTTGTTTTTCATGGGTGTTCCTTACCATTTTTTAAATACAAAAAACACGGCCGCCACCAGCAGTATAAAACCCACCAGATGGTTCCACTTCAGGCTTTCCTTAAAATACAGGGCGGAAAACCCGGCAAATACCGCCAGGGTAATCACTTCCTGCATTACTTTAAGCTGCGTAACGGAAAAGTAACCGCTTCCGATACGGTTGGCCGGCACCTGAAGGCAATACTCAAAAAACGCTATCCCCCAGCTGGCCACAATCACCAGCCAAAGAGCCCGGTTTTTAAATTTCAGATGCCCGTACCAGGCCATCGTCATAAATAAATTGGACGCGCACAACAGCGCGACGGTTTTCCACATATATACCTATATTATAGTACAAAGCGTTTGGCGGTTGCACGCCGGGCTTGTAAAAAACCGCCCCGTATGCCGGCGGCCGGGGCCCGGCCTTTGTTTTTAGAGATATTATATAATGGTAACATACAATTTTAACAGGGGAGTATATGAGCGAAAAAACGAATTTCACAACGGCCTTGTGGGCGGTGCCGCTGATGGCGGCGATACTGGCGGGAGCCTTAACGCTGGGCGTATACGCGTGGGAACGCCTGACGCATCGCGCGCCGGTGCGGCCGCCTTCCGTTTCCCAGACGGACGAACACCGCGCCGCAATACCCGCCGAAGAATATCCGGACAATTCCGCCGCGTCCGGCGTTCCCTCCCCGCGGCTTCGCTACAATATGGCCCGGGAAAAGTGTACCTATAATACGCATTCCGCCTGCCGCAAAGAAACCCTGCCCGGCGGCGAAAGTGTGGAAATCATCCAGTTCCCCACGCTTGCGCTGGTGCTGACCCGTATTGACCGGATAGGCGGCGGATATGAACGGCTGGGGTTCGGTCCGGAAGACCAAATCCAGTATTTCAGCCAAAAAGACCGCACCTGGTTTTTTGACGGCGACGGCCGGGTAAACCAGCTGACGGTGTCCGCCCCCGGCCCGGACCAGACGGACGTCATCCATTTTGCTCCGGGCGGAGCGCAGACGGACTGCCGCTGTGCGGACCGGACGCTGAACTGCTGTACGAACCCGGCGTACGATTTAACCGCCAAGCCCAATACCTATTGCACCATGTTCCCGCAGGATACGGACGTGTGCGGCTGGTACTGCGGGCGGTTTCCCGCCCAGTGCGATNNTGCGAACGGGTGCAATAAAATTTCTCTTTCCCGTGTTAGAATAAAGACGGTTCCAAACCGTCTAATGCTAATTTGTGCCCTGGGGAGACGGGGCAACTTTATATAATATTATTATGAACATTTTTCGCTTTTTCCTTATATACGCCGTTTTATTGCTCGGCGTTTCGGCGCAGGGCGCAGTGATTGCCCCGCTGCCGGACTCCGGGGACGGCGCTTCCGCGGCCTCCGAAGCCGCCAAAGACGCGGTAACGCCGCCCGCCAAAGACGGCGCGCCCGCCATAACGCCGCTGGGCGCGGACGGAAAACCGCTGCCGGATATTCACGGCAAACTCACGCTGGAGGACTGCATCCGGATTGCGCTTGCCAACAGCCCGCAGGCCGTCAGCGCGCAGTTAACTTTGCAAAACGCGTATGTGAATTTAAACCTGGCCAAGGCGGAATTTCTGCCCACGGCCAGCGTCGGCGCGAGCCAGGGGTATAACAACGGCAAAACGGCCGGCTCCACCCGTACGGACCACGGCTCTTCCGACGTCTATGCGCAGGCGCAGCTTTCTTTAAGCGGCATTACCGATATTGCGCGCAACGTCAAAATGCAGAAGCTGGCGCTGGAGCAGGCGCAGCTGAATTTGGACAGCGTAAAAAACGACATCATCCGCACGGTTAAGAAGAATTATTATTCCCTGCTTTCCGCCGTGCGCGCCGTGGCGATTCGCACGCAGTCGCGCGATTTGTATCAGGACCAGTACGAGCGTTCTTCGGAGTATTTCCGCCTGGGCCTGCGCCCGAAAGTGGACGTTACCACCGCCGAGGTGAATTTGAATAACGAAGAGCTCAGCCTCATCCGCGCCAAGAACCTGGTAAAAAGCGCGTCGGCGCAGCTGGCCAACTCGCTGGGCGTAACCACCCCCCAAACCCTGGACGTGGAAGACATCGTTTCGTTTGAAACCTTTGATATGCCTTTTGACAAAGCCGTGCAGACCGCTTACGCCAACCGCCCGGACGTGCTTTCTTCCCGGACGGACGTGCGCATCGGCCAGATTAAGCTCAATCAGGCGAAAGCCGGCTTTTTCCCGACGTTCTCTTTCTCCGCCGGGTTCTCCAAAAACGGCGATGATTTTTACTTGGACAACGAAGAAACCAAACTGCTGGCCTCCGTTGAACTGCCGATTTTTAACGCATTTAAAACGTATAACGGCGTAAAACAGGCTAAAATTTCGCTTGAAAATACGCTCAATTCCAACCGCAGTCTGCTTAACGATGTTTTTCTGGAAGTGCAGAATGCGTACATTAAAATGCAGGAAGCCGCCGAAAGCATTCCGATAGCGGAGCTGAATGTGGAAAAAGCCAAAGAAAACCTGGACCTGGCCCGCGGCCGCTATAACGAAGGCATTGGGGATATTATAGAGCTCAAAGACGCGGAAGTCGCTTATACCGATTCCGAACTGAGCCTGCTGACCGCCCGGTATGATTACGCTTCGGCGGTGGCGGATGTAAAACAAGCTATGGGGACTTATTAATATGAAAAAAGAGAATTGGTTAAAACGTATGTGGAAAAAACTGAAGGCTTTAGCCTGGTGGAAAAAAGCGCTGCTCGTCGTGCTGGTGCTGGCGGCCGCCTATTTTGTGAAAGCGTATTTTTTCGCCGCGCCGCCCGCGCCGCTCTATAAAACCGCCGCGGTGAAAAAGGGCGATATAGAAGATTTGGTGGAAGCTTCCGGCCCGATTAATCCCGTCAATACGACGACGGTGGGCGCGCTGGTTTCCGGCGAAATTTTGCAAATTTTGGTGGACTACAACACCCAGGTGAAAAAAGGCGATTTGATGGCCGTGATTGACCCAACCCAAATCCAGGCCGATTACGACCAGGCGCTGGCCAGCCTTTCTTCGGCCAAAGAAAGCCTGGAGGCCGCCAAGATTTCCTATAACCTGGCCAAGCTCAACCGCTCGCGCTACCAGGAACTCTACGCCAAGGAATATGTTTCCAAATCCAGTTTGGAAGAGTACGAGCTGGCCTACGTAAACGCCAAGAGCAGTTTAAATTCGGCGGAGTCCGCGGTTATTCAGGCGCAGGCGCGCGTGGACAGCGCCAAAAAAGATTTGGACAATACCAAAATCGTTTCCCCCATTGACGGCGTGGTGCTGACGAAAATCGTCAGCGAGGGGCAGTCCCTTACGTCCGGCTATTCCACGCCGGAAATGTTTACCCTGGCGCAGGATTTGACCAAAATGCAGATTGAGGCCAAAGTGTCCGAAGCCGACGTGGTAAAAATTAAAGAAGGCCA
>DCTQ01000001.1 GCA_002329395.1 Candidatus Avelusimicrobium alvi
AATCCGCCCCCGGACGCGCCGCCCGCCGCCCGGGGGGTTTTATTTATATATACGCATAGAAACGCCCCGGGGCCGACAGGCGCTCCGGGGCGTTCTGCTTGAAAACATCCGTAAAACTATAGTTCCGGCGCCGTGCCGACAGCCTCCTGCGGCGTTTGGGCGGCGGCATCCGGCGTTTCCGCAGAGGTTACCGGCGCATCGCCGCCGGACGCGTCTTCCTGCGGCGCGGATTTCTTTTTAAACAGCCCGAAAAATCCGCCAATGCCTTTTTTAACCGAACGGCTGGCAAAGTTGTTGCCGATACCCTGCGTAACCAGCGACGAGACGGACCCAATCATACTCATACTGCCCTTCGGGTCGGACACCGTTCCCCCCACTTTTAACGTCAGCGGCATAATGCCGTCCACTTCGTGTTTGCCGGGGGCGGCCTGCACCGTCATATTAATTTTGCCCGTGTTAAAGTTGGTCGTGCCGTTTAATTTAAAAGACATCATGTCCGACACAAACGTCCCGTCCTTTACGTCCGCCGTGCCGTTTTTGAAATTTACGTCGGTGGCAAATTTGTCATACGCCATCCGGCCTTCAATTTTCCGGTCCGTATACGGCACCATAATCTGCATCGGCGCACCGTCCGGGCCCGTAACGGTCTGCACCACCATATCCGCGGGTTTTTCCTCTTCCCCGCCGCCTACGGCCGATACAATCCCGCTGCCCAAACCGTTCAGCACCGCAAAAACGTTAAGCGAATTGAACACCTTGCCCACCACGTTAAGCGACAGGAACAACACTTTCGTCAGCGCGTTGGCGTTGGTGAGTTTGTACAAATCTTTAATTTCGCCGCCGCCCATCGCCAAATTCAGCGAGCCCTGCGCGCCTTTCAAATCCGGCGTAATGCCTTTTAAGGCCGACTTAAACGTAATATCCGTACCGTAAAAATACGACGCGTCAATGGAACCAATCCAAAGGTTCGTGCGTACGTTTAACGGCGGCAGGGGCCAGGGCTGCCGCTCGGCGGGCGCAAGCTGCGTATCCTGCACAAATTCGGGTTCCGCCGCATTGTCCTGCTGTGCGGGCGCGGGCGGCAGGACCACGCGCTTGGCCGAGCCGTTAAGCACCGCGTCAATCACCTGTTTCGTCTGGGTTACTTTAAAGTCTCCGCTGAAATCTTCCCCGTTTAACCGGCCGGAAATTTTGCCGTTTGCGGAGCCTTCAGTAAAGTCTGCCGATTCATCCAGCGCCAGCTCCGCCGACACCTGGGCCAATTTCCCCGCGTAGGGGATAAAACCGCCCGCTTCCTGCACGGAAACGGAAGCCGTTACGCGCCGGTCGGACACTTCCGCCGCCCCGTTCAACGCGCCGGAAAGTTTGTATTCCCGCGCCAGCGCCGGGGCCAGCGCAATCAGCTCGCCCAGCCTTATATCAAACGCGCTGTTAAAATCGTACGCCAATTTTTTCCCGTAACCGGCATAGCCCGAAGCCGTGGCCTGCACTCCCGGCATCAAGAACGAAAGCGCGCTCACCGTCACTTTTTCAGCCGCCAAATCCGCCAGCAAACTGATTTCCGCGGAAAGCCGCGGAATCAAAAATTCCGGCGCGTCCGGCGCAAAGGTCTTTATCGTATCCGACGATAAATTACGCACCTGCGCGGTAATTTTTACGGAAGGCTTTTCAAAATTCTTCGCAAACACGCGCATATTCACCGCCGCATCCCCATACTTGGCGGAAAAGTCCGACACTTCCGCCTGCGCGGCGTTCATATCCAGGTTCGCCAGCAACACCTGCGCGCTGAGCCCCGCCGGCACGACAAACGTATTTCCGTCCGCTTCATACGACAGCGTGGAATTTATTTTCGCGTAAAACGTCCGGTCAAACCCGAAACGCTGAACATCCACATAAATATCTTTGGCGGCGGCTTTTGCCGGCTGCCGTAAATCGGTATACGTTACGTTTACCCGGCGCACGGTCAGCTGGTGCAGGGTAATGTTAAAGGGGTCTTCCGGCTGGTCCTGCGTCTGGGGCTGCGGGGCGGAGGAAGAGAGGAGACTGTCAAAATTAAACGAGCCGTCCGCTTCGCGCACGATATTGGCTTCCGCGCCGTTCACTGCCAGCGAATGCAGTTTTAAATGCCCGTGCAGTAAATGCAACAGCGCCATGCGCAGGCGCAAACGGTCAACCGACACAAACGTGCCGTTTTTAAATCCGCCCGCTTCGGACACTTCCAGCCCGTCCAGCTTCACGCCCATCAAACTGGCGGACATGGCTTTTAAGCGCACCTCGCGCCCGGTGGCCGCGGCGGCTTTTTCCAGCGCGAAGCGGCGCATCCATTCGCTGGAAGACGCCCAGCGCAGCGCCAAATCGGTTCCAAAAAATAAAATTAATACACACATCGCCGCGGCGGCAATACGTTTAATCCATTTCTTTTTCACTGATTTTCCTCATACTGTATTTGCACCCGCAGTAATCCTGCGCGTACAGGTTTAATTCTTTAACAAGCGCCTGACGCAGCTCCTCCAGGCCGTTTTTGCGCCAGTTGGCGGCGACGTACGGCTTTCCCACGGCCATCCAGGCCTGGCGGGCCGCATCGTTTACCTGCTGTAAATCCTTATAGCGCGACACCCCTAAAACGGATGCAAACGCGTCAAACTTATGCTTCATCGCGTATTCGGCCGCTTTTTTAAGGCGCATTTCAAAACACGCCCGGCACCGCCGGCCGCGTTCGGGTTCGTTCTCCAGCCCTTTTACGCAGGCCTCCCACACTTCGGGCTCGTACGGCAGTTCCGCGAATTTGACGCCAAACCTTTCACAGACGCGTTTTTGCTCATCACGGCGTTTTTCGTATTCGGCGGAAGGGTAGATATTCGGGTTGTAAAAAAGCACGGTAACGTCTACGCCTTCGTCAGAAAGTTTCTTAATCACGGCGCACGAACACGGCGCGCAGCAAGACAAAACAAGTAGTTTAGCAGGAGTATGCATAATATAAAGTGTACAAAAGTAAACCGGGAAGAACAGCTTTTTATACCGGAAAAACAGATTATATGAACCTTATTTCCACCGCCGCACGCGCGCGGAAACGTTAAAAACCGCCTTCGGCGCAAGCCCCGGCGTTTTGCAAAAGACGAAAGGAACGAAATGTATTTCGTTCCCCCCTCAAAATCCGTCCAAACGGCGGCGGGACGCTACCAATTTTTGTGCCGCCAGTACACCATCACCAGCCACACCAAAATTAAACACACGCCCATCAGCATCCAAAAAGCGTTCGGGTGGTGGGAAAGAGGCAGGGCCACGTTCATGCCGTACGCGCTTACGACCAGCGTCGGCACCATCATCCAAATCGTGATGACGTTTAATTTTTTAATCAGCAGGTTTAAATTGTTGTTGACGATGGAGGCGCGGGCGTCCAATAACTGCGCCAGAATGTTGGAGTAAATGTCCGCCTGCGTTTTGCACTGCATATTTTCCACGATGATATCGTCCAGCATTTCCTCGTCTCTTTCGTCAAAGCCGATGCGCGCGGACAGGTTACGCGTTTTTTCAAACACGAAGCCGTTGGAGCTGATGGCCTCAGCGTAATAAACCAAGCTTTTTACGAGGCTGAACAGGTTGAGCAAATAGCGGTTATCCACCGATTCGGTGATTTTATCTTCAATTTCTTCCGAAATCATATGAATAATGCGCAGGTGCTCCACATAATGGGAAATAGAGTTGTAAACGAGCTTTAAAAACACTTCTTTAATGGAAGAAACGGAGTGGAAGCGTTTGCCGACAAACAGCGGAATGTCCTCGGCCAGGACGACAATCAGCTTGTCCTCAAACAGAAACATCCCCACCGACGCCACCTTAAATTCCAGCTGGTCCTTGCCGGAATAGTTTTTCGGGCGTTTGTAAATCATCACGATGTGCTCCGGCTCAAATTCAAGACGCGGCAGCTCGTCCGGGTCCAGCGCGGAAGCGAGCGTATGTTCGTCAATCTGGCAAGATTCCACCAAAAAACGCTGTTCGTCCACCGTCGGGTTGGTATACACGAATACCTGCGCGGAGGAAGAATCGGTTTCCAGCAGTTTCTTATCCGCAATTTCGTATTTTTTTAACATCGCTCGCCTCTGTCAGCCGGTAATATACTTAAATGATACCACCTAACAACCGCCTTGTAAAGTTTTTTTGCCGTCTTAATTTTCCGCCGCGCCCCGGCGGGCGGCCAGTTCCCCGGCCAGGTAGGCTTTCGTTTCCGCAAATACGTCTTTCCGTAAGAGCCACAACGCCAAAATGTTGGGCACGCACATCACGGCAATGGCCGTATCCGCCAGCTCCCACACCAGCTTCGGGCTTAAAAAACCGCCCAGGCACATCATGGCAAGCCACAGCAGGTAGACGGGCTTTTCCACATTTACGCCCAGGCAGAACTGCACCGATTTCGCCGTGTAATAGCTCCACCCCACCAGCGTGGAAAACGCAAATAAAGAAAGCGACGCCAGCAGAAAAAACGAACCGCCCGGCAGAGAGGAAAAAGCGCTTTCGGCCAGCTGCGCGCCGAACAGCGTGCCGCCGCGCCAGTCGCCCGCGATGACCACCGCCACGCCGGAAAGCAAACAAATCACCAGCGTATCCCAAAACACGGTGGTGGCCGAAATAAGCCCCTGCCGCACGGAGTTGGGCGTTTTGGCAGCCGCCGCAGCTATTGCACCGCTGCCGCTGCCCGCTTCGTTGGACAGTACGCCGCGGGACACCCCGTAACGCACCGCCTCTTTTATGGTAACGCCCACCGCTCCGCCCAAAACGGCGGTGCCGGTAAACGCGCTTTTAAATATACACGCGAGGGCCTCCGGCAGTTTTTCCAAATTCGTTACGATAACCGCCGCGCACAGCAGAATGTACAAAACGGCCATAAACGGCACCAGCCATTTGCAGAACGCGGCAATTTTCCGCACGCCGCCCAAAATCACGCACGCCGTCAGCACGACCAAAACGGCCGTCGTCCACACGGGGGGAGCATTAAACACCGAGCCGTAAATATCCACCAGCGAATTGGTTTGAATCAACGCGTCCGCAAAGCCCATCAGCGCCGTGGCAACAGCAAAAACCGCGGCGGTTTTTTTCATATTCAGTCCGTTTTTAAGTACGTACATCGGGCCGCCTACGTATTCGCCGGCGGCGTTTTGCTCGCGGTATTTAACGGCCAGTACCGATTCGGCGTATTTGGTGGCCATGGCAAAAAAGGCGGAAAACATCATCCAAAAAAGCGCGCCGGGGCCGCCCGTGGACACCGCCGCCGCCACGCCCACGATATTGCCCGTGCCCACCATCGCGGCCAGCGCGATGACAAGCGCGCCGAAACTGCTGATGGCTCCGGCTGATTTACTTTTTTTGACGGAAAGGGAAATGGAATGGAACAGATGTTTTTGGATGAAATTCAGCTTCCAGGTAAAATACAAGCTGATTCCCACAATCAGCGCCAGCATCGGCGCGCCCCATAACACCGCGTTAAAACGCACGACTCCTTCCGTAAACACCTGCATAAGACTCTGTTCCATTTAGATCCTTCTTTTTTTGTATAGTATAGGTTGTACATCTTGCACAACTTTAAAATTTTACTAAATATGACCTTACTATTCCCGAAAAAGAAAAAAGCCGCATTAAAAGAAATTTCCACCCCCGCCGGGTACGTTCGCCACGTGGCCGCCGGGTTGAAATTGCCTTCCAAGGCGATTTTATGCCCCATCTCGTCCTTAACCCGGTACGTGGACAGCCACACCAAATACAAAAAGTATAACTGCGAGGCCGACATCTACGCCCTGGAAAACCGGGACCTGTGCTACGTAACCAATTTCGGCACCGGCGCCCCTGGGATGACGATGGCCCTGGAAGTGCTGATTGCGCTGGGGGTAAAAGAATTTGTATTCATCGGGCTGGCCGGTTCCTTGCAGGAAGAAGTACAGCCCGCCGATATTGTACTGTGCACCGAAGCCCTGTGCGACGACGGCACCTCCCCCTGCTACACCCCGGCCGAAACCTCCGCCCCCAGCAAAACCCTGCTCGCCAAGCTGGCCAAACAGCTTAAAGCGGACGGAAAAAATTTTCACCTGGGCCGCAACTGGACGACGGACGCCATTTTCCGCGAAACGAAAGAAGAAGTGAAACATTACCGGCAAAAAGACGTGCTGACCGTGGAAATGGAAACGGCCGCTTTCTACGCCGTCTGCGCCAAACGCAAAGCCAAAGGCGCGGCGGCTTTTGCCGTCAGCGATATGCTGGGGAACCTGAAGTGGGAACCGCACTTTGGCGAAAAAGCCATTTTCCGCGCGCTGGAAGATATTTTTATCGCCGCGCAGAAAACGCTGGCTTAAAAAGCACTCTCACACAAAAACCCCTCTCCGCCCAACCGGAGAGGGGTTTTTTCATCCCCCCGTTTATTCAAACGGTAAAGAAAATCAAGTGCTCCGCCCGGACGTTTTCCCAGCAGAGTATGCCTATACAACAGCGCACCCGGACAAATGCCCGGGCGCACCGTTATATAGAGCGGATGTTAGAACGTATAGCGCAAGCCTAACACCACTTCGTGGGAAGTCAAATCAAAATCCAATTTTTCTTCCTGCGTTCTCCAGGTGGAGCCGGCGGCGTAGTCTTCTTTATACAGGCCGGCCATTCCGCTGAAGTGGCCCAAATCCGTATAGCGGTAGCCTAGGTCCAGCGTCAGCTGTTGGGTTAAGCGCACGCCGACGCCCGCGCCCACGTTCCAGCCCAGCTTCCAGTCGGACACGCGGCTTTCGGGAATGGAGTAGCGGCCGCTCTGGAAGTTGTAGTCCGCCGAGGCGTTGCTCACGCCGATACCCGCGCCGATATACGGCGTAAAAATCGTGCCGGTATTAACGTCAAAATACATATTTACGAACAGGGTTTTGCTGTCCAGGTGGCTGGCGCGGTCTTCATTGGAGTGCGGGTCTCCGTTGTCTCTGCCGCTGAATTCAAAATAGCTGGCGGAAACGCCGGAGTATTCCAGTTCCGCGCGCAGCGAGCCGACGGATTCCTGTAAGACCGACGCGCCCACGGCCCACTTGGCGCCGAGAGCGTTGTCGTAATCAAAATTATCCGTTTTAATTTGGCTGTGAGAGCCTTTCAACGAAAAATACGGCAAGGTTTCGGCCGAAACGTTCACAGCCGACAGGCACAACACGGCCGCCAGCGCAAATACTGCATGTTGAAGTAATTTCATTTTTATTTCTCCCATAAACGGGCCGGACAGAACCGGCCCAAATTAACGGACCGCCGGCAAGCAAAACAGCACCGAAACATTCTATGGGAGGAGATAAGCGGGAAACAGAATGACAGATAGAACGAACAAAAACAGCTTGTAGGGCGTTTTTACACAGGGGTATCCATTTTGCCTTCCGAGCACCGTCCTACAAAATTTATCAAAAAAAAAAAANNAGGCCAAAGTCGGCGCGAAGATGCCCAAATGTGGAAAAATGTTGCCCGCATAAGCAACGCGGACCAAAGATTTTTTCTTTGGTCCGTGTGCGCAAATCAGATGATACGAAAGCCGCCGGTTCAAGTGCCGTCCGGGGCAGACTAAACCCCGCGTCCGCTTCGGCTGTTTTCCCAGATTTGCGGCATATGGGCGCCGCAAGTTTGGCCGCGGTATACTGCCAGGTATTCAAGGCCAAAGTCGGCGCGAAGATGCCCAAATGTGGGGAAATGTTGCCCGCATAAGCAACGCGGACCAAAGATTTTTCTTTGGTCCGCGTGCGCAAATCAGATGATACGAAAGCCGCCGGTTCAAGTGCCGTCCGCAACAGACTAAACCCCGCGTCCGCTTCGGCTGTTTTCCCAGATTTGCGGCATATGGGCGCCGTAAGTTTGGCCGCGGTATACTGCCAGGTATTCAAGGCCAAAGTCGGCGCGAAGATGCCCAAATGTGGGAAAATGTTGCCCGCATAAGCAACGCGGACCAAAGATTCTTTCTTTGGTCCGCGTGCGTAAATCGGATGATACGAAAGCCGTTAATAATGGGTCCGCTCCAAATCCTCCGGCAGGGGATCAATAGCCTGCAGGCGGCTCCAAAATTCGTCAATGCTCTGAATGCGCTCTTTCGGGTCTTCCGTCAAAGCGGCTTCCAGCAGTTCGTCCACCGCCGGCGGCACGTTCGGAGCCAGTTTGGAGGCGGGCACAATTTTTTTGTTGGCGATATCAAACCCTTTCACCGTCCACGGCACCTGGCCCACCAGGGCTTCGTACAGGCACAGCGCCAGCGAGTACACGTCCGACTGTTTGCGCATAAACCCTTTTTGCTGTTCGGGCGCCATATAGGCCGGCGTACCGGCCACGGTGCGGGCTCCCGTTTCGTGGTCTACGGATTTTTTGGCCACGCCGAAGTCCATCACTTTGGCCTTGTCGTCTTCAAAAATCATAATGTTGCCGGGCTTTAAATCGCAGTGGATAATGTCCTGCGAGTGCGCGTAATGCAGGCCGCGGCAAACGTATTCAAAAATCTTTTTGGCTTTGGAGAACGGAAGCCGTCCGTCAATATCCAGGCGGGTTTCCAGCGTCTGCCCGTCCACGTATTCAAACACCAGGTACAAGGAGCTCTCGGATTCAATTACGGTGTAAATTTCCACAATGCACGGGTGGCGCAAAAGAGCCACCATCCGCGCTTCGGACAAAAACTGTTCGCGCACGTACGAGCTGCGCACCAGTTCCGGGCGCACGCGCTTGATGGCGACTTTGCGTTTTAACACTTTGTCGTACGCTTCAAACACTTTGCCCATGCCGCCTTCGCCGATTTGGCGGATGAAATCGTACTGTTCTTTCACTTCCACTTCGCGGCGCGAAAACGCATTTTTCGGCTGGCGGAACACGTCTTCATACCGCCAATACACAAACAGCAGCACCGCGACGAACACCGCAATAAAGTACAGCGTCACCCAGCGCGGGGCGGGATGTTTCTGTACGGGTTTTTCCGGCTCGGATACGGTTTTGACAAAAGTTTTTTCGTTGAGCTCTTTTTGTATTCTCTGCGCCATGCGCGAAGAAGGGTTCAGTTTAAGCGCGGCGTCTACGTCAATGCGGGCGCGCTCGTAATTTTGCAGCCGTAAATACGCCTCGGCGCGCAGGTTGTACGCGCGCGGATCCTGCGGGGCCACGGCAATGGCCTGGCCGGCGGAATAAATTACGTCGTCGTATTTGCCCAAACCGTCGTAAGCGATGGCAAGCAAAAGGTGGAAGCGGTTGTCCAGAAAATTTTTAGCCGTCAGTTCGTTGATGCGTCTAATCACTTCGTGAAAGCGTTTGTTTTTCAGCTTGTCGTTTAAAGAAGCGATTTCCGCGTTGCGGGCTTTTTGGTTGAAGACTTCTGCTTTGGAAGGCGTATTGGTTTGGGCGGAAAAGNNTCCCCCCCACAATCAGCGGGGCGCCCTGTTTGGCCGGCGCGGCCCACAGAGCCGTGCATAACACAAAAACGCCCGCCAACAGAAATATCGTCTTTCTAAACATAAAGATATTCTAGCACAAAGAAAGGCTTTTGTTCCAATAGAGAGATAATTAATATAATAAGGAATATGAAAAAACAACCCATCGGCGTTTTTGATTCGGGCCTGGGCGGGCTGACTATTTTAAACGCCCTGCGCCGCGAACTGCCGCAGGAAGACCTTATCTATTTCGGCGATACCGCCAACGTGCCTTACGGCTCCAAATCCAAGGCCGCGGTTACGCGCTTTTCACTGGCTATTGCCCGTTTTTTACAGCAGGAAAACGTCAAGCTCATCATCGTAGCCTGCAACACGGCTTCCGCCCAGGCGCTGGCGGAACTGCGCAAACAAATTTCCGTGCCCGTTATGGGCGTAATTGAACCCGGCGCGCAAAAGGCCGTCCAAACCACCCGCAACGGCCGCATCGCCGTGCTGGGCACGGAAGGGACGGTAAAAAGCGGGGCTTATCCCAAAGCCGTGGCCAAACGCAATAAAAAAACCCGCGTTTTCCAGCAGGCGTGCCCGCTGTTCGTGCCGCTGGTGGAAGAAAACTGGGGCAAAAAACCCGCCGCCGGGCTGATTGCCGAAGAATACCTCGCGCCCGTTAAAAAAAGCGGGGCGGACACCGTTATTTTGGGCTGCACGCATTACCCTGTACTAAAACCCGTGATTGCCAAAATTTTGGGCAAAAACGTAACCCTGGTGGACTCGGCCGACACGCTGGCCGAAGCCGCCCGCGCCTTTTTAACCGCGCGCGGACAGGCCGAAACCAAAGGCAAAGGCCGCGTGCGCGTCTACGCCAGCGACGACCCCAAGCGTTTTAAACGCCTGGCCGAATACCTGCTGGCGGACAGAATCGGCGCGGTGCGCCTTAAAAAACTGAACCAATGAAAATATACGCAGACAACCGTATGCTGTCGCTGGGCCTGGTGGGAGGAACCCTCTCCCGCCACGCGGGCAATATGCGCGACACCGCCGCGCAAACCCCCGTATACGGGGAATTGGGCATCCCGCCGCAGCGGATGTTACACTTTCACCAAACCCACAGCGACCGGATTATCCGCATCGCCTCGGACGCGGACGCCCTGTCCCTTCAAAACCAGCCGGTGCAAGACGCCGACGCGTGGCTTTTTTCCTGCGGGGGCTGGGGCGCGGCTGTTTTGACGGCGGACTGCGTGCCGCTTTTTCTGTGGGATGAAACCGCGGACGTTTTTGCGCTGGCGCACTGCGGCTGGCGCGGCGTAGCGGGGAAGCTTCCTTATAAAACGGCCGTGGAGATGAAAAATGCCGGCGCGTGGGGCGTTATTTCCGGCTGGCTGGGGCCGCACATCCAGAGCTGCTGTTTTGAAGTGCAGGAAGACGTGGCCGCCCAGTTTTCCGCCCAAAGCGTCATCCGCAAAGACGGTAAAATTTTCGTCAATTTAAATACGGAAATTCTCCTGCAGCTGGAGCTGGCGGGCCTCACGGCGGCGGACGTAAAAACGCCGTACTACTGCACCTGCGGAGACAGGGAAAACTTCTTTTCCTGGCGCAGGGACCACGAAAAAACAAACCTGCTGTCCTTTGTATACAAACCGTAATGGTGCCGCCTGATATCAAAACGCCCCGGACAGTATCCGGGGCGTTTTTAACGGCTTAGTCAATTAAGAAGGGTGATTTTCATCCGCCGGAGCCGACGCATCCGGCGCGCTTTCACCGGAAGCGGCGGGATTTTCCGCCGGGGCGGGAGCATTATCCGGCGCGGAAGCGCCCTCCGGCAAAGCGTTTGGGCCGTCCGCGGACCCGCTTGGCTTTACGTCCGCCGTCGGACCCTCTGCCGCGTGGCGGTAGAACATGGCTTTTCCCACCCATTTCAGTCCGCCTTTTTCAATACGGAAAGACATCAGGTTGGATAAAATTACGCTAAAGAAAATCACCGCGTAAATCACGTCCTGAATCACGGCCCCTTCGCCGGGCAGCTGCGAGGCAATCATCGCCGCCAACACCGCGCTGACCAGCCCGTTGGGGCACATCGCGAGGATAACGGAGCAGTCCGCCCGCGTAATTTTTTTGGACACGCAGTAGTTCACCGCCGGCGCGCGGAAAATAATTTTAGCCAGCGCCAGCGCAAACCCGATGGCCAGCAAATCCACCCGGCCGATGCGCATACAAATACCCATATACACGAAGAACAGCGTTTTAAAAATAAATTCCACTTCGTCAAAAAAATCTTTTTCCCCGCCGTTTAAAGACAGCAGGTGCCGGAAGTCCAGCTTTGGCAGCCACATGCGTTTAATCAGGCGGATATTCCCCGCCACCACGCCGAAAGCCAGCGTGGCGATAGCGCCGTCCCCGCCGATAAGCCCGCTTACGCTGTATACCAGCAGTACAAAAGCGAACGTCAGCGAGATGGCGTTTTCCAGCCGCCGCACCCGGTTTAAAATGCTCATCCAGAAAAATCCCGCCGCCAGCGCAAACACAATCCCGATGCCAAACGATTTAAGCACGTCCGCCGCCAGCATTCCGGCGGAGACGTGGCTCCCGTGCGACGCGGCCGACAACAGCGCCAGCGCCAGCACAATGGAATAGACGCCCGTTAAATTGGCTTCCAGAAACAAAATGGTTTTGGCGGTTTTGGACACCTGGAGCTTGGCCAGCATAGGCGTAATGATGGCGGTGGAATTGTCCGCCACGATGGCGCCGATAATCAGCGCGTACGTCTGCGGGATGCCCAGCACGCGCTGGGCGATAAAAGCGATAATCGCCGTAATCAGCACAAAACACACCGTGGTAAGCAGCAGGCCCTGGCCCACGGCACCGCGCAGGGATAAAATCCTGAAATCAATACCGCTTTTAAACAGCACGACAATCAGCGCAAGCGTGGTGAAAATCTGCCCCGCTTCGCCAAACGACTCCGGGCTTACTATCTGAAGCACCGGGCCCATCAGCATCCCCAGCACCATCAAAGGCAGCACGTCCGGCAGGCGCGTTTTTTCAAACAGCGACGAGAAAATATGCCCCAAAAACAACAGCACGCCGATAAATAAAATTGCGTAAGTCATACTCAAATTATACGAAAAAAGGGACCCTTGCGCCGGGGAGCAATATTTCATTTAATATGCATATGGAACACAACGCGAAAATTCTGCTGGCGGACGATTCCCGCGCCATCCGCTTTCTGGTGTCCGAAATCCTGACGAACGCCGGCTTTACCGTAGTGGAAGCCGAAGACGGCCAGGACGCACTGGAAAAAACATATAAAGAAAACCCCGATTTGCTGATTCTGGACTATGAAATGCCTAAAAAAACAGGCTTTGAAGTGGTGCAGGAAGTGCGCAGCCGCACGGGATATTTGCATACGCCCATCATTATTTTTACCGCGGTAACGGACAAATCCACCAAGCTGGAAGGCCTGGGGCTGGATATTGACGACTACCTTACCAAGCCCGCCGACGAGGACGAAATCGTCGCGCGCGTGAAACTGCTCCTTAAACGCAATAAACAAAAAATGGACAGCAACCCGCTCACGCGTCTGCCCGGCAACCCGTCCATCCAGGCGCGGGTGGAAGCGGAAATTGCGGGCGGACGGCCCTTTGCCGTGCTGTACTGCGATTTAAACAATTTTAAATCTTTTAACGATAAATACGGCTTTGAAGCGGGGGACCGCGTGCTGAAAACCGAGTCCGAAATCATCGTGCGCGCCGCCGCGCAGGACCCGACCTCTTTTGTAGGCCACATCGGCGGGGATGATTTTATCGTCGTCTGCGCGTTTGACAAGGCCGAAGCCATCGCCCGGGAAATTACCGCCAAGACCGACGCCCTGGCCCCCACGTTTTACAACGACGAAGACCGCGCCAACGGCTATATGGTGTCCACCAACCGCAAAGGGGAGCTGGAAAAATTCCGTTTCCTCTCCATCGGCATCGGCATCGTGCACAACACCAAACGGCCGATGACGTCGTTTGCGATGGTGAGCAACATCGGAAGCGAACTAAAGTGCCTGGCCAAAAAGCACGAAGAGAACAGCCACTACGTAATAGACCGCCGCGCGGAATAAAACTTTTTACAACCCGAAAAATACGCCCGGCCAACTACAGCCCGGGCGTATGTATCACTCAAGTAAGAGGCGGTTTACAACCACACTACTTCGTCTGCGGTGCAAGTGTCGCCATAGTTTCTGCATTTTAATTTTTGCACACTTCCAAACACGGTGTACGAGTTCGTACCCGCCGGGCAGTTTACTCTATAAGTGCAGTTTAGTCCCCCGTGAGAGCCGTTCATTTTTAAGCCCGGCTGGAGGTGAGACGGGCACTGAGCGGCAGTACCCACTGAGTTTAAGCAAGCCTGCTGGCCTCTAGAATCCGTATAGTGGAAAGTTTCTTCCGAAATCTCTATGCGGCAGCAGCCAAACGTATCCGAACCCGTTCCGGGATCCGTAGGCGTTTCCGGTTTGGGAACATCCGGCGTGGCGCCCGTGCAGGCGTACTTTTTAAACCCA
>DCTQ01000038.1 GCA_002329395.1 Candidatus Avelusimicrobium alvi
CGCTCAGACAAATAAAACGCTTCTCCCGCGCAAAACGGATTTTATAGACGGGCTAAGGCCGGAGCAACAACAGCAACACCACGGCTAAGACCTGCTTAAAACGGCAAAACGACTCTTCCTTTCTCTAATGGTTTTATCCGACTGATTGAGCCACACCGTTTAAGCTATATTGCCAAGCAACCGTACAAAGGAACAAAGAAACCCCGGGGCAGGGCCTAGCCGCCGATAGGTCTTTTGGCCCTTTTCCTGTAAATGTTTTCTTGTTATCCTGTACATATGAAAACCTACTTCCGTGTGAAACTTACGTCGTTGCTGCTGTCCCTTTTCCTGGCCGCGCTCCCGGCGGCTGAGGCCCAAAAACTTTCCCGCAAAGCCATACGCGCCCTTCGCATTCAGGAAGCGCAGGAATTTCAAAAAATAACCGACGCCGCCACCCAGGCCGTCAGCACCAATGCGGCGTTCCGCGCCGCGGCGGGCTCCGTTGCCGTGCAAATGACGCACCGGCACACCCTTCCGCCCACCGCACCTTCCCCCACTTCCAAAAAAGCACGGGCGGTATTCTTTAATGAACAGAAAATAAAAGACGCCGTACGCGTGCGCGTAAACAAAGGCAAACATACTCCCAAATACACCGGGCGGCTGCCGTTCCAGCCGGCCCAAAAAGTGGAACAGCTGCTCAGCCAGCACTCCAGCCCGCTCAACGCGCTGAAAGCGTTGTGGAAGCTGGAAGACCGTTTTCGCGGCACACGTTTTTTTGAAGTTTTCGCCACCGCCTATTACAAGCGCCACTTTATGGTGCTCACGCCCCACCTGCGCGAACTGTTCGCCAAAACGGAACGGCAGTGCAGCCGCGATTTGGAAATGCGCCTAATCAAACGGATGCGCTTTTTGTCCGAAAACCGGGACAATTTCCGCGCCGTATTCGCACCGAACATCCCCAAAGCCGGTATGCGTATGCGCTACGTAAGAGACCTCAGCCAGCTGACCCCTTCGGGCTTTAACGCGCGGGATTTGGCGTTTTCGTTTGAGCGCAAAATGAACCCGGGGCAGCCCAACGCCTCTATCCGGCACGTAAACGCCTACAGTATGTTTCCGGTGGGCAAAAATTCCTGGCCCGTTTATCAATTTGACGGTTCGCTTGAATACCTGCCCAACTTGTACCGCTACCTGGTCAACGGCAAAAACCGGCGCGCGCATATTACCATGATTTTTGACCCCAAAGCCCGCACGCTGGCCGTTTATAATAAAGACAAATCCCTGTGGCTGCGCATCACGCCGCCCGAGTACTCTTTTCCGGAAAGGCTGCATATCCACTTAAACGAAATGCGCACCGCTTCCGTTACCAGCAACCTCGGGCTGACCGCGCAGGAAACGGTGCATTTCAATCTTTCCATCCCGCTGGCCGCGCCCGCACGGCTGCCGGAGGACATTGCCCCGGCGGATTACTTGTACGAACAGTTCGTGCTTAATCCCGTCCGCCATTTCCGGGGCGACGCGCACGTAACGATTATAGAGCGTCCCATTTTTTAAACGGGCCGGCATACGCCGACGGCGGATTATTGATATAATAAATTTATGTCCAACCCCTTACAAGATTTTGACAAGCAACAGGCCCTGCGTTTAGAAGCCAATTTTATCGTCGGCATAGACGAAGCCGGCCGCGGCCCCCTGGCGGGCCCGGTGGTGGCGTGCGCCTGTTTTATTCCGCCGGCGCTCGTCTCGCACTTTACCGACGTGAACGACAGCAAAAAGCTTACCGAAAAAAAACGCGAAGAAATTTTTGAACGGCTCCGCCAGGGCGGCATAGCGTACGGAGTGGGGTTTGCCTCCGCCGCCGAAATAGACAAATTAAACATTCTGCAAGCCACCTTTTTAGCCATGCGCCGCGCGGCGCAAAAGTTTGTCAATCTGCCGCATGCGGTGGCCCTGATTGACGGGCCTTACCCCGCCGCCGGGCTCAAACTGCGCCAGGTGCCCGTGGTGGACGGGGACGCCAAATCCCTCGCCATCGCCGCGGCCAGCATCATCGCCAAAGTAACGCGGGACCGGTATATGGGCGTATTGGACAAACTCTATCCGGGCTACTCTTTCTCCGGCCATAAAGGCTACGGCACCGCCAAACATATGGAAGCCCTGCGCGCGCTGGGCCCCTGCCGGGAGCACCGCCGTTCGTTCGCGCCGGTGCGCAAACTGCTTCACCCGTCCATTCTGCCATGAACACGCGCACCCGGGGACAAGCCGGCGAAGACCGCGCCGCCCGTTTTTTACAAGCCAAAGGATACCGCGTGCTGGAGCGGAATTTTTCCGCGCCCGGCGGCGAAATAGACCTGATTCTTTCCTGCGGCAAAACGCTGGTGTTCGCCGAAGTAAAAACACGCTCGTACGAAGCGTTCGGCGGCCCGCTTTCGGCCGTAACGCCCGCCAAACAAAAGCGTATTGCGCAAACGGCGGCGCTGTACATAAAAGCAAAAGGCTTAAAATTTGATAGTATAAGATTTGACGTGGTATGCGTCCTGCCGGACAGAACGGAACACGTGGAAAACGCGTTTTCGCCGGGACGGACGACGCTGTAACAACCTACACCGGAGGATAGTTATGACCCAACTAGCGCAAGTGAAAAAAGCCGCCGCCTTTATTAACAAAAAGACGAAAAACTTCAAACCCGAAATCGCTCTTATCACGGGCTCCGGGCTCGCCGGCTCGGTTCCGCCCCTGGAAAAAGAAGTAAAAGTGCCCTATTCGTCCATTCCCGGATTTTTAAAAAGCACCGTTCCCGGCCACAGCGGCAACCTGATTTTCGGCGTATACAAAGGACGCAGAGTGGTTATTATGCAGGGCCGCTTTCACTATTACGAAGGCCACCCGATGAAAGATCTGGCCGTTTCCATCCGCACGTTAAAACTCCTGGGCGTTGAAAAACTGCTCGTTTCCGCGGCCGTGGGTTCTATGGACTTAAAATTAAAACCCGGTTCGCTGTGCGTGCTCAAAGACCACATCAACTTTATGTGCAACAACCCGCTCATCGGCAATCACGACCCGGCCTTCGGCCCGATGTTTTTTGACCTGTCCGAAGCGTACGACAAAACCATGCGCAAAACCGCGCTGGCCGCCGCCAAAAAAGTGGGCGTAAACGCCGGCGAAGGCGTATACCTGGCCGCCACGGGCCCGAACTTTGAAACGCCCGCCGAAATCCAGATGTTTAAAAAATGGGGCGCCACGGTGGTGGGGATGTCCGTCGTGCCGGAAGTGCTCGTTGCGCGCCAGTGCGGGCTCTCGGTGCTGGGGCTTGCGTGGGTGAGCAATATGGGCTGCGGCATTACCAAAACGCCGCTTTCGCATGCGGAAACGCTCAGCGAAACCAAAAAGATTGAAGGCAAATTCAAAAAACTCCTGGAAATTCTGTTTGTTAAATTATAAGGAAAACCCGCCCGCGCGGTTTAAACGCCGCGCGGGATTTTTTTGTTATGGCAAACCTCAAACGGCTGGGCAAAGAAACGCTGATTTACGGCACCTCCACGGTGCTGGCCCGCCTGCTTAATTTCTGTCTCGTCCCTTTTTATACGTATTACCTCCTGCCCGGGGAATACGGCGTCATCGCCACGACGTTTGCCGTAGTGGCGCTGCTAAACGTGCTGTTTTTGTTCGGCATGGACCAAAGTTACCTGCGCTTTGCCAGCGACCGGGAAGACCGGACCGAAGTGTTCCAGCATTGTTTTTACGGGCTGTTGCTAAACGGCGTACTGCTGTCCGTTTTGCTGTGGCTGTTTGCCGAACCGTTTGCGGTGCTTATCGGCATCGGCGCGGAGCATGCGCATATTGTGCATTTGGCGGTGTGGGTGCTGTTTTTAGACGTGCTGAATATGATTCCCTTTACCAAGCTTCGCCTGGAAAGACGGCCCTGGTATTTTGCGGGCGTACGCACGGCGTCTATTGTGGTAAACGTCATCGGCAACATTGTTTTTATCGCGTTTTTACATAAAGGGATTGCGTCTATTTTATGGGCCAACATTTTCGGCTCGCTGGCATCGCTGGTGCTGTTATCCCCCGTCATCTGGCGCGAACTGCGGGGGCGGTTCTGTTCGTTTAACCGCGCCTTGTACTCGGATATGCTGCGCTTTGCGTGGCCGTTTGTGCCCGCCGGCCTGGCGAGCCTGCTTATCAGCGTGATTGACAAGCCTATTCTCGTGCATTTGGTGGGGCTGGAACAGGTGGGCGTATACCAGGCCAACTTTAAAATCGGCGTATTTATGATGTTGCTCGTGTCTATGTTTGACCAGGCATGGCGGCCCTTTTTCCTGGCGCACGCCAAGGATGCGGACGCCAAGGAAACGTTCGCGCGGGTGCTCTCTTTCTTCTTTGCGCTGGGCAGCTGGTTTTTGCTCGGCCTGTCGCTTCTTATGCCCCCGATTATCCAAAGCAGCCTGTTCGGCGATTTCCACCTGATAAGCCCCGCCTACTGGGGCGGCCTGCCAATCATTCCGCTGGTGCTTACGGGCTACTTCTGCTACGGGCTGTATATTAACTTTATGGTCGGCCCGGTAATTACCAAAAAAACGCGCGTGCTGATGTGGATTACCCTTTTGGGCGCGGCGGTGAGCATTACTGCGAACCTTTCGCTGGTGCCGCATATCGGCATTGTGGGAGCGGGCTGGGCCGTGGCGCTGAGTTACGCCGCGATGGCGGGCGCGCTGTTTACGTTTACGCAAAAAGTATATCCTATTGCGTATGAATACAAAAAACTGCTTTTAATGCTGTGCGCCTGCACGGCGACGGCGATTGCCTGCGCGCTAAGCTCTTCCTGCGGGCCGCGGGCCGCGCTGGGCGTAAAAATC
>DCTQ01000055.1 GCA_002329395.1 Candidatus Avelusimicrobium alvi
GGTATTAATTATCGGTATTTTGGCCGCGGTAGCGGTGCCGCAATACCGTAAGGCGGTGGCAAAGGCGAGAACCGTTCGTATCCTGCCGTTGTTGCGCGCTTTAGCGGACGCGGAAGAACGCTTTTATATGGCTAACGGGTACTATGTGACCGCGATAGAGGATATAGAGAGTTTGGATGTCGTTTGGCCTGACAAATACCTGCCTGACGGAAAAATGGCCCGATGGGATATAAACGGTGATGGCGTGGTTGCCACGTATAATTACCGGGTGGATATGCCGCGGGTGGGATATTTTTTCCATTATGGAAACACCAGCCATCCCATAAAAGGAAAGTTTTACTGCAACGGGTACGATTCGGAACTAAAAGCGGAGATTTGCCGCTCTCTGGGGAACCCCGTTTATTCCTGGACGCCGCATTTTACGTATTGGTAAGCGGGTAAAAATGTTTCATTTTTGCACCCCGCTTAGTAAAATAAAAATTAAATGCCGTTAGGTTGTCGCCGTTTGTGCGGCCTTTAGATTGTCCATAAAAATCCATTTTTGGATTCGCAAAAGCCAAATTTTATGCCGTTTTTGCACCCCTCTGGCCGGTTGTCTAAAATAAAAATTCAAGAATGACAACGGGCGGACTTGTGTGAGGCTGGTTTAGCCGAGTTGTCCGCCCGTCCTTTGAATTTTTGTTTTAGCGGCCCGGGGTGCGAGTTTTTTGGTACTTTTTGCCGACGCAAAAAGTACTATACTAACCCTTGGTCCAGCATCGCGTCGGCCACTTTTTTAAATCCGGCGATGTTGGCCCCCGCCATATAATTGCCCTTCATGCCGTATTCTTCGGCGGACGACAGACAGCTGGAATGGATGCTGCCCATAATGCGCTGGAGGTATTGGTCCACTTCTTCGCGGGTCCAGTACACGCGCATACTGTTCTGCGTCATTTCCAGGCCCGATACGGCCACGCCGCCGGCGTTGGAAGCTTTGCCGGGAGAATACAAAATGCCCGCGGCCTGGAACGCTTCAATCGCGCCCGGCGTGCACGGCATATTGGAGCCTTCGCAGACGCATTTGCAGCCGTTTTTAAGCAGCAGTTTGGCGTCTTCGGTATGCAGTTCGTTTTCGCAGGCGGTGGGGCAGGCCACGTCGCACGGGATATCCCAGGTTTTCTTGCCGGGGCGGAAGTGCGCGCCTTTAAATTTCCGGTCGTATTCTTTTAGGCTTCCGCGGCGGACGAACACCAGGTCTTTTAGGAAAGCCAGTTTTTCTTCGTCCACGCCGTTTTCGTCGTAAATACTGCCGTCGTAATCCATAAACCCAACCACTTTCGCGCCCAGCTGGGTCAGTTTTTCAATCGCGTAAATGCCCACGTTGCCGGTGCCGGAGACAATGCACGTTTTGCCTTTTAAGCTGTCGCCCTTGGTGGCCAGCATATTCTGCGCAAAATACGCCACGCCGTAGCCGGTGGCTTCCGGGCGCAGCAGACTGCCGCCCCAGTTGGGCTTTTTGCCGGTAAACGCGCCGGTAAAATCGTTGGTGAGTTTTTTATATTGCCCGAACATATAGCCGATTTCGCGCGCGCCGCAGCCAAGGTCCCCCGCCGGAATGTCGGTGTGATAGCCGATGTGGTGGTAAAGCTCGTTGATAAACGAATGGCAGAAACGCATGACTTCACTGTCGGACTTGCCGCGCGTGTCAAAATCGCTTCCGCCTTTGCCGCCGCCTAAAGGCAGGGTGGTAAGACTGTTTTTAAACACCTGTTCAAAGCCTAAAAATTTAAGCACGTCCTGCGTAACCGTTTCGTGAAAGCGCATTCCTCCTTTATACGGCCCCAGCGCGCTGTTGTACTGCACGCGGAAACCGCGGTTGACGTGCACGCCGCCGTTGTCGTCCTGCCACGGCACGCGGAAGATGATGGTGCGTTCCGGCTCTACGATACGCTCTAAAATTCTCTCTTTGATGTAAACGGGTTTCTGATCCAGAACGGGTTTTAAAGTGCTGACTACTTCGAAGACGGCTTGGTGGAAAACTTTCTGCGCGGGATCTCTTTTGGTTTGTGCCGCCAGAAACTCAGCGGTATAAGTATTGGTGTCCATAGTGTCTCCTTTTAGGGGTGCTTCTATCCCCATTATAAACATATCTTCCGTGCGAAAGCAAGGGGGATTTTCGGCGTGAAATATGTTAATATATACACAAATCCCGCGCCCCCGCGCGGCAGGAGCCCCGAGTATGAAACTTTCCTCTAATATGGAAGATTACCTGGAAGCCGTTTCCCTTTGCGCCAACGACAAAGGCGCCGCGCGCGTGAGCGACATCCGCGATATGCTGGGCGTCAAAACGCCGAGCGTAACGGGCGCCATAAAAGCGCTGGCCGAGGCCGGCTACGTCCGCCACCAGCCCTACAGCGGCGTGGAACTCACCGCCAAAGGCCGCCGCGCGGCGGAAGACGTTAAAAAACGCCACGCCATTTTAAGCCGCTTTTTAACCGAAATCATCGGCGTAAACCCCAAAACGGCCGACATTGACGCCTGCAAAATGGAGCACACCGTCAGCCGCGAGACCCTGGAAAAACTGCACGATTACCTGCACCGCAAAACCGGCGAAAAATAATGGAACTGTGAAGTTCCCCCAGCGTGGCCGCCGGCCCTTTTGAACCGTTTTGCGCTCTTGTAAGCGCCTTCCCGGTTTCATATAATATAATTATATCCTTATATAGAGAGAGTGTACTTCCATGGCAAAAAATAAATACTCACACACCGTTTTGCTCCCCAAGACGGATTTTCCCATGCGCGCCGGACTCGCGCAGAAAGAACCCAAAATTTTGGAATTTTGGCAGTCCATCAATCTTTACGAAGCGATGCTCAAAAAAAATGAGGCCGGCAAACATTTTGTTTTGCACGACGGGCCGCCCTACGCCAACGGGAAGATTCACATCGGGCACGCGTTAGATAAAACTATTAAGGATATTATTATTAAAAGCCGCGCGATGACGGGTTACTACACCCCTTACGTTCCGGGGTGGGACTGCCATGGCCTGCCGATTGAACAGGCGCTTTTAAAAGAGCTGAAACAGGACAAAAAACACATCACGGACGTGCCCGCTTTCCGCAAAAAAGCGCGCGAGTTCGCCGCTAAATTTATTGACCTCCAGCGCCAGGGCTTTAAACGCCTGGGCGTTCAGGGAGACTGGGACGACCCGTACCTGACGATGTCCCCGCGCTACGAGGGCATCACCATCGGCGTGTTTTTGGATTTGATTGAAAAGGGCTACGTCTATAAAGGCCAAAAAACCATCACCTGGTGTTCCCACTGCGAAACCGCTTTGGCGGATGCGGAAACGGAATACAAGGACGTCGGCTCCTCTTCCATTTATCTGCGCTTTAGGCTGGCGAACCCCAAAAAGGAAGTGTTCGGCGAGCTGGATTATACCAAGCCCGTCAGCCTGGCTGTCTGGACCACG
>DCTQ01000100.1 GCA_002329395.1 Candidatus Avelusimicrobium alvi
GGGGGTTTTCACAACATACAAAAAACCCCGCCGGCTCGGCAGGGTTTGTAAACACGCAAAAGCTATCAGACGGCGTAAGTAAATATCTTGCTTTCATACGGTTTTAAGTTGAGCTCGTAACCTTGGGACAGCATTTCCGGCGTAACAGTTATTTTCTGGCCGGTCAGTTCCTCTACAATCCCGTTGCCGGAGCCGTACACCCCTTTCATGGACAAACGCCCTTTGGCCGGTGCGCCGCTGTAGTTAATCACAATCAGCTTGCCCGTATTCATTTGTTTCCACTGCCAGGCCAGGATATTGCGGTTGGTGTCGTTGCCCATTTCGGCCGGAGCCACGTCGCGCAAAGACCACTGCCCGCCGTGGAAAGCCGGGTCCGACGCAATACGCAGGAGGTTGGTGTAATACTCCAGCACCTCTTTGTTTTCCTGGAAATCGTCGTTGATGTACTGAATCGGCATACGCGCCGGGCGCCCAAGCAGCTGGAACAGGTGGAACATACGCGCGCCGGGCAGGGTGGCGATGATGGTGCTGGCCGCCAGCGATTTTTCTTTTCCGAACGCTTTTAAGCTTTCTTCCTCGTCGTGATTGGCCGTAAAGCGGATGGAACGCATCTGAAACAGGTGTTCCGCGCCCAGGTGACCTTTGATGTTTTCCGGATTGGAAAAGCGCAGCCGGTCGTAGAGCACTTTATCGTACGTGTAATCAAACCCCAGTTCCTGAATATCCCATTCCAGGCCCCAATACACTTCGGCAATAAAAATAAATTCGGGGTGTTTTTCATGCACGGCCGTCAGGGCTTCGCGCCAAAATTCTTCTTTGGGCAGCGTACCGCCGATAAATTCCCACCACGTGTCGCGGTGGACTTTGCTCAGCATCAGCATCGCCATATCGCAGCGCACGCCGTCGCACAAATTGGCGACGCGCTCCAGATTGGCCAGCATAAATTCGCGCGTTTTGGGATTAAAATAATTCAGCTGGGCGGTATCCGTCCACGGCGCAAAATACGGGTCGCGCCCGTGCGCGATATACACGCCGTTCGCGTTTTTAAAAAACCAGTCTTTGTGCGCGTGCGGCTCCTGCGTGCCGGTGTTGATGTATAAATCGGGATCGGAAGTGACGGTCGGGCTGTCAATGGCCGTATGGTTGCCCACAAAGTCCAACAGCAGACTGATTCCTAACCCGTTGAGCTGGGCGCGCAGCGCGGCCAGCGCGGCGTTGCCGCC
This sequence comes from Candidatus Avelusimicrobium alvi, assembly GCA_002329395.1. Taxonomy (GTDB): domain Bacteria; phylum Elusimicrobiota; class Elusimicrobia; order Elusimicrobiales; family Elusimicrobiaceae; genus Avelusimicrobium; species Avelusimicrobium alvi. The sequence continues at coordinate 1,224 of DCTQ01000100.1, forward strand.
AAACACATCATCCACTTCGTATTCGTACACGGCGTACGGCGAGGCGGTGATGTCTTCCGGTTTGAAATCGGGTTTAATGGCGCGGATTTGGTCCTGTATTTCTTTGTTTTCCCGCGCGATTTTCTGCGCGGACGGACTCAGTTTCCATACCCCCATAAACCAAATGGCGTCAAACCCTGCTTCTTTGACCTGATTCCACTGTTCCTGCGGAATGTCGGCCAACGTGAAGCGACGCCCATACTGCGTTTCCAGGCGTTTGAGCCAGGAACGCGTATTGATTTCTAAAATATGCGGATTTGTCCTCATAACGTATTTCCCCTATTATTTTTATAGCACTTTACGGGACGGTTGTAAACCTTTTTTTACCGCGCGGTAACCAACCGGGGTACACGGGTTTATCCCCCTTTTTCGGCCGGACACAAACACACGGGCGGGCACAAAAAACTTCCGCCCCCAAACCGGGAGGCGGAAGTAAATTTCAGGACGGAAGAACAACTTTATTTGGCTTCTTCTTCCACCTCGCACGCCTCTTCTTCTTTAACGACCGGAGCGATGCGGGCGATTTTGTCCCCTTCTTCCAGCTTCGCCAGCGTAACGCCCTGGGCGTTGCGGCTGACGGAGCGGATGTCGGCGCAGCGGACGCGGATGGTCATCCCTTTTTCGGTAACGATCATCAGGTCTTTGCTTTCGTCCACCAGCTTAATGCCGACGACGGAACCGTTCCGGGCGCTCGTTTTAATGGTGATGACGCCCATCCCGCCGCGGTTCTGGCGTTTGTATTCGCTGAACTCGGTGCGTTTGCCGAAGCCGTTTTCGCAGACGGACAGCACGTCCGGCTGGGGCTGGTCCGACGGCGCATGTTCCATACCCACCACTACGTCGCCCTGGGCCAGGTTGATGGCGCGCACGCCTTTGGCCGGGCGGCCCATGCAGCGCACCTGGTTTTCGTCAAACCGGATGGATTTGCCGTTTTTCGTGGCTACGATAATGTCGGACTTGCCGTAGGTGGTCTGTACGCCCACCAGCACGTCGCCTTCTTCCAGGCCGATGGCGATAATGCCCGAGCGGCGGATATTGGCAAACTCGCAGAGTTCCACGCGTTTGATGCTGCCGAAGCGGGTGCACATCGTGAGATACGTGTTATCACAGTGTTTGGGGTCAAAGTCTTCTATCGCCACGGCGGAGGTTACTTTTTCTTCGCCGGTCAGCTGCAGAAGGTTTACAATCGCCTTGCCCTTGGACATGCGGTTTCCTTCCGGAATTTCAAACGCCCGCAGGGCGAACACGCGGCCGCGGTTGGTAAACATCAAAATCGTAGCGTGCGACGAAGTGATGAAGAGGTGTTCCATAAAGTCTTCTTCCTTCGTTTTGCTGCCGATGATGCCTTTGCCGCCGCGGTTCTGGCTCTTGTAGGTGGAAAGCGGAATGCGTTTGGCGTAACCGTCGTTGGAAATGGTGATGACGACGTCCTCTTTCTCAATCAAATCTTCCATAGAGAAGTCCGTCATATCGGCGCCGATTTCGGTGCGGCGGGGATCGCCGTAGTCTTTTTTCAGTTCCTGGAGCTCTTCCACAATAATGTCCAAAATGCGCTGGGGGTTGCCCAGAATAGACTGGAGCTCTTCAATCAGTTTCAACAGGTCTTTGCGCTCGTTTTCAATCGCGAGGGCGGACAGCTGCGTCAGCTGGTGCAGGCGCATATCCAGAATGGCCTGGGCCTGTACCTCGGACAGCGAAAAACGCGTCATCAACGTAAATTTGGCTTCGGTCGGGTCTTTGGCTTTGCGGATGATGGCAACCACTTCGTCCATATTCGCAATCGCGATCAATAAGCCGTTTAAGATGTGTTCGCGTTTCTGCGCTTTGTTTAAATCAAATTTCGTGCGGTTGGTAACAATTTCGCGGCGGTGCTTTACATAGGCTTTCATCACTTCTTTCAGCGAAAGCACGCGCGGGCGGCCGTCCACAATCGCCAGCATATTGACGGGGAAAGACGTCTGCAGCTGGGTGTGTTTATACAAATGGTTCAGCACCACCTGGGCGTTGCCGTCGCGTTTTACTTCAATTACCAGGCGCATGCCGCGTCTGTCCGACTCGTCGCGGATGTCGGAAATATCGGTGACTTTTTTATCGCGCACCAGCGCCACGATGCTTTCAATCAGCGACGTTTTGTTCACCTGGTACGGAATGGCGGTAACGATAATGGCTTCGCGGCCGTTTTTGCGTTCTTCAATTTCCGTGGTGGCCTGCACCTTTACACTGCCGTGGCCGGTTTCAAAGTATTCGTAAATGCCTTTGGTGCCGCGGATAATGGCGCCGGTCGGAAAGTCGGGCCCCTTGATGATTTTCATCATATCCTTGGTGGAAATATCGGGGTTTTGGATGTAGGCGATGATGCCGTCGCACACTTCGCCCAGGTTATGGGTCGGAATATTGGTGGCCATACCTACCGCGATACCGGACGAACCGTTGACGAGCAGCGCAGGCAGTTTGGCCGGCAGCACGGAGGGTTCGGTTAAGGAGCCGTCATAGTTGGGAATCATTTTGACGGTGTCTTTATCCAAATCGCCCAGCATTTCTTCGGAAATGCGCTGCAGGCGGCACTCGGTGTAACGCATGGCGGCGGCAGAGTCTCCGTCAATAGAACCGAAGTTACCCTGGCCGTCAATTAACGGTTTTCTAAGGGAAAAGTCCTGCACCATACGCACAAGCGTATCGTACACGGCGGTGTCGCCGTGCGGGTGGTATTTACCCAGCACGTCGCCCACCACACGGGCGGATTTTTTGTAGGCTTTGTTATATTTCAAGCCCATTTCGTTCATGGAATACAACACGCGGCGGTGTACGGGTTTTAAGCCGTCG
>DCTQ01000094.1 GCA_002329395.1 Candidatus Avelusimicrobium alvi
GGCACAGGCAATTTATTATACAAAAGGAGTTTTTTTGTCTCGGGGTCCGGTAGAACCTACTCTGAACCACCGGCCTAGCCGGTGGTTTTCTTTAGACAACAAACCGCGCTTTTTAGAAAGCGCGGTTTTTTACCGGTCCAAACTATTTCGCCTCAATACCCAGGCTCTTTAAAAACGCCCGGTCATTATACGGACGGCCCAGGAATTTTTCCACCATTTCATTTTCGTCATACACCGTGCCGGGCATATAGACATACTCGCGCAGGCGCAGGCCGAGCGCTTCGTTAAACAGGCCCTGCCGCTCAAACTCGCCGAAAATATCTTCCGCAATCACCAAAGACCAGGCGTATACGTAATACCCCACGTCATACGGGTCCGTAAGCGACATAATATGCCCAAAGCTCGCCTGCGGCCAGGTGCCGGGAGTCATCGGCACGCCGGTAATGTCTTTCATCATCCGGGCGTAAAGCCGGGTGGTATCCACGCGTGTGTCCGCCGCGTGCGCGGCCAGGTCAAACTGACCCAAAAAGTTCTGGCGGATAAAGGCCGAAGCCACGCCCGCGTTCTTGGACTTAACCAACGCCTCAATCATCCCGTCCGGCAGCGGTTCGCCCGTTTGATAATGCGCGGAAATACTTTTTAACACTTCGGGCTGCCAGGCCCAGTTCTCCAGCAGCTGGGAATGGGTCTCTATATAATCCCAGGCGACGTTGTCCCCGGTCAGCGTGGCGTATTTGGACGTGGCCATAGACATCTGCAGCACGTGCCCGAACTCGTGGAACAGCGTTTCCACCTCGCCGTGTTCCAGCAGGGAAGGCACGCCGTTACCGGCGGGCGTGAAGTTGGCGGCGATAACGACCGACGGCGTTTGGAAGGAGCCGTCCGGCAGTTCAAAGCGGTCCACAAAACTCCAGGTGGCGGCGTGGGTGTATTTACCGTCGCGCGGGTAGAGGTCCATATAAAAATTGGAAATCAGCGCGCCCGTTTTTTTATCTTTGATTTGGTACACCACCACATCCCGGTGCCACACGGGTAAAGACACTTTTTCAAACGTTACGCCAAAGAGTTTGCCAAACGTATCAAACATCCCGGAAATTACTTTGTCCGCCGGGAAGTATTCTTTGATTTTGTCGCTGTCCACCCGATAGTATTTTTTCTTGTACTGATTGCTCCAGTACGGCAGTTCCCAGGCGGTCATTTCTGTGGCTTTCCGCCCGGTCTCTTCTTCTTTAAGCTTTAAATAATTCTTTAATTCCGCCTGCGCCAGCGGCGTAATTTCTTTTTGCAGGTTTTGTAAAAACTGTTCCAGCGTTTTGTAGTTTTTCGCCATCCGCACGGGAAGCACATAATCCGGGTAGCGCTTATACCCCAAAAGCGCGGCCTGCCTGCGGCGCAGTTCCAGGGTGTCTTCCAACAGTTTTACGTTTTCTTTCCCGCCGCGGCGCGCAAATTTTTCCTGTAAGGCTTTGCGGGCTTTTTCGTTTTTGGCCGAAGCCATAAAGGGATTGTAATCGGGGTATTTAAGCGTAACGATATACTTGCCGTCCGGCGTGCGTTCCAGGCGGTTGATAAACGTCTCGCCCAGGCCGTCCAGCTCTTCGCGCGTAACGGCCAGCTCGTCTTTGTAATTGTTGAGGTTTACGTTATAGCGCGTGATTTTTTCCAGCCGCTCGGTATTGAGTCGGGCGTAGAGTGCCGCGTCTTTCCCGTCCAGCGCCATCCCGGCGCGCTCGTAGCGCTCCATCCATTTGGCAAGCAGGCGCGCATCTTCGTGCGAAAGGGCGGGCGCCGCCTCCGCATATTCCTTCAGCGCGCGGTACACGTCCTTGCGCGCAAATACGGCCGCCTTGGCCTGGCTGCCTTTGGCTTCCAGCGCGGAAGCGGCTTCGCGCACGGAGGCGTTCTCGTGAAAATACGCCAGGAGCGACAGGTTTTTCGGCACGAACCAATACGAAGTGTACGCGTCTTCCAGCGCGCGGACGGTATTGTTAAAGTCCCGGTCGCCGGCGGGAATACGCACCAGAAAATCCAGATTTTGGTTAAGTTCATCGGCCGCGCGGGCTTCCAGCGCGGAAATTTCCTGCGGCGTATAGTCAAAACGGAGGTGCCCGTTTTTGAACATATCGCCGTATGCGCCGGCAAACGCCGCGCAGGGCAGCGCAAACGCCGCCAAACCCATCATCATTTTATTCATAGTTAAATTATAGAAAAAATAAACCCGGCCCGAACGGACGCGCGCGCCCTAATTTCCTATAATATAAGTATGGAAAAAGAACAGGACGTCACCGTCGCCAAAAGCGCGGGCTTTTGTCCCGGCGTAAAACGCGCCATTGACAAAGTGCTTGAGCTGGAGGCCGCGGGCAAAAAACCGGTTTACACCATCGGGCCGCTGATTCATAACAAGCAGGTAACCGATATGCTGGCCGCCAAACAAATCACTTCTATTGACCGCCCGCAGGACGCCGCCGACAAATCCGGCGTGCTCGTCATCCGCGCGCACGGCATTACGCCCCAGTTCCAGCAGGAAGTGCAGTCGTGCGGAATGGAAGTGGTGGACGCCACCTGCCCGCTCGTCAAGCACGCGCAGAACATCATCGCCCAATACGCCGCGCAGGGGTATCATACCGTCATCGTGGGCGACGGCGGACACGCCGAAGTGATCGGGCTTTTAGGCTACACGCAGGGCAAAGGCGTGGTGGTTTCCGGCCCGGAAGAAGCCGCCCGGCTGCCGCATTTTGACAAGGTAAACGTCGTTTCCCAAACCACGCAAAAAGAAAGCGTATTTTACGAGACCGCCGAAGAAATCAAAAAACACGCGGACGAATGCCAAATTTCCAACACCATCTGCCAGCCCACCAAAGACCGCCAGAAAGAAACCATTGAACTCGCCCAAAGCGCGGACCTGGTAATTGTCGTGGGCGGCCGCCACAGCGCCAATACGGCGCGCCTGGCGCTGTTATGCAAAGGCCTCGCGCCAGCCGTCCTGCACGTGGAAACCGAAGACGAGCTGGAAGCCGCGCCCGTTACGCACGCCAAGAAAATTTTTATCACCGCCGGCGCTTCCACCCCCAACTGGGTGATTGACCGCGTGGCCGCGCGCGTACGCGAACTGCGCAAGCCCAACGCCACGTCCCGCCTGTCCGGTCTGGCCGGGAAAATATGGCGCTTTTTGGTGCGCAACTGTTTTTACACGGCGTTCGCCGCTTCCGCGCTGACCTATGTGTGCATGCGCCTGGAAGGCGTACCGGCCGACAGCCGCCTGCTGGCTTTTTCGTGGCTGTTTGTTTATGCGCTCACCGCGTTTAACCGCGCGGCCGAAGCCGAACCCGGCCAAAACCGCCGCTTTTTAACCGCCGCGGCCATTCTTTCGGGCCTCTTTGCAACGGGCACCGCCCTCTTGCTGGACGGCGGCGCGCTGACGCTGTGCCTGCTGTTCCTGGCCGCCGGATTTGCTTATCCGTTCAGGCACCTGCTCAAACTGCAGCTGCTTTCCCTGCCCGGCACGAAAGACATAGTAACCGCCCTCGGCTGGGCGTTTACCTGCGCGCTCCTGCCCGCGTACGAACACGGGCTGCTCTTGCGCAAAGCCTCGTACCTGGCTATTTTCTATACAATTTTATTGGTGTTTATGCGTTCGGTTACGCTGGGATTTACGTCCGCCAATAAAGATTTAATCATCGGACGCGAAAGTTTTTACAAAGCCTTCGGCATGAAAAAAACCAAATGGGCCGTTACGCTGATTCTTTTGGCGCTGACGGCCGCGCTGGCTACGCTCTTAACGCTTACGTGGAAACCCGCCCTGGTGGAGATGCTGCTCATCGGCCACCTGTACACGGTTTTTATTGTAATATATTACTATAGCAAGAGCAGTACCCGCAGCGTGAAGGATGAAACGCTGATTGACGGACAATTTTTCGTACTGTGGGCGTTAAGCGGCCTGGCCGCGTATTTGTAGTTCGGAGGGGATATGAGCATTAAAAAGATTGGGATTTTAACCGCCGGCGGCGACTGCCCCGGCTTGAACGCCTGCATTCGCGGCGTGGCCCGGGCGGCCTACGAGCTGTTCGACGCGGAGATCGTGGGCATCGCCGGCGGCTACGGCGGGTTGATCGATGGCCAGTACCAGGAAATGAGCAAGCGGGACTTTTCCGGCATCCTCACCCGGGGCGGCACCATATTGGGCACCTCCCGCACGCCTTACCGGGACATGCGGGTGATCGGCACCGACAACGTGGACAAAGTGGCCGCCATGAAGGACAACTACAAGTGGCTCAGGCTGGACTGCCTGGTCACGCTGGGGGGCAACGGCACCCACAAGACCGCCAACCTGCT
>DCTQ01000023.1:0-6472 GCA_002329395.1 Candidatus Avelusimicrobium alvi
TTGTGGCGGCTTTTCTATTTTCTTGGCGTTGAAAAGCCACTCTATCCCGAAAAATCTTCACGCCAGGCCGTGCCATTTACCTTCCGCATTTTTGAGATAAGTTTTTGTTTTCTTTGCGTTGAAGCGTATTTTGAAATACGTGAATAAGCAAAAAAACAAAAAATTATCCAAAAATGGCAGAAAATCAGTCCCGCATAATCTTCATTTGTATAGGCCCTTTGCTGCTGCCGTCTACAAACTGTTTGACGTACGGGTTGTCCGTATGGCGGAACTGGTCGGGCGTGCCGTACATTAAAATTTTCCCTTCGTACAGAAAAGCGATGTAATCGGCGATTTTAAAAGCGGAGCGCATATCGTGCGTGATCACCACCGAAGTAACGCCGAGCTTGGCTTTTAAATCCATAATCAGGTCGCTGATGATGTCGGACATGATAGGGTCAAGGCCGGTGGTGGGTTCGTCGTACAGAATCACCTGCGGCTCCACGGCCAGCACGCGCGCCAGGGCCACGCGTTTTTTCATCCCGCCGGACAGCTCGCTCGGGTTGAGTTTCGCCACATCCTCTTTAAGCCCCACAAGCGCCAGTTTCTCTTTGATGATTCTCGGGTACTCTTTTTCGGGCGTATCCGTCAGGTATTTTAAACCGAAAGCCACATTGTCGCCCACGCTCATGGAGTCAAACAGCGCCCCCTCCTGGAACAAATACCCAAAACGGCGGCGGATGGCCGCGAGCTTTATTTCGCTGTGGATTTTGGTAATGTCTTTTCCTTCCACCAAAATCCGGCCGCCCGTTACCTCTTCCAAGCCGATTAAACACTTAATCAGCGTGCTTTTGCCCGACCCGGAGCCGCCCAAAATACAGGTGGTTTTGCCTTCCTCAATTTTGAGGTTGACGTCTTTTAACACCTGCTTGGGGCCGAAGCTCTTTTTAAGGTCTATGATATCAATCATATTAAATCCCGAACGCCGTTAAAATGGCCGTTAAGAAATAGTCCAGCACTAAAATCAGCACAATCGTGGTTACCACGGCCCCGGTGGTGGATTTACCCACCCCCTCCGCGCCGCCGCGGGTGCTGACGCCTTTATAGCAGCAAACGGTGGCCACCATAAACGCGAACACAAAGGACTTGATAAACCCGTGCATAAAATCTTTCACGCCCATAAAGGACGTAATATCCGTCATATAAATCTCGCCGGGCACGTTCAGCGCGTACACCGCCACCAGATAACCGCCCAGCACGCCGAATAAATTGGAAAAAAGCGTTAAAATGGGCATCGTGAGAATAAAACCGAACATACGGGGAATGACCAAATAGCGGATGGGGTTGGTGCCAAGCGTATACAGCGCGTCAATCTGCTCGGTAACCGCCATGGTACCGATCTGCGCCGTAACGGCCGCACCCGCGCGGCCGGAAACCACCACGCCGGTAAGCACGGGGCCCAGCTCGCGGATTAAGGAAAAAGCCACAATCGTACCCACAAAAATGGGCTCGCCGAAAATATTGCCGATTGTATTGCCCGCCTGCAGCGCAAGCACCATGCCGGTAAACAGGCTGGTTAAAGCGGTTACGCCGAAGGACTCCACGCCGATGACGACGCTCTGGTCCACGGCCTGGCGGAACTCAAAACGGGAGTGCGTCAGCCAAAACACGCCGGAACGGACCATTTTGGCCGCCCCGCCCACCTGGCTGAACATATGCGCCATAAACTTTCCCACTGCGGTAAACATTATTCTTTATATATCCTCGGCACGCGCGGCATTAAAAGCGTGCACAGTTCATAATCAATGGTGCCGGCCCGGTGCGCCAGCTCGGCCAGGGTGATTTCTTCGTCTCCCTGCCGCCCGACGGCGATTACTTCGTCCCCCACGGCCACGGGCCCGGCGTCCGTAATGTCCGCCATCAGCATATCCATCGTTACGTTGCCCAGCACCCGGCAGCGTCTGCCCCGGATGAGCACGTCGGCCTTGTTGGACAGGGCGCGCAAATATCCGTCCCCGTATCCCAGCGGCAATGTCGCCACCTTCATCGCGCGCGGCGCGATGAAACTGCGGTTGTAACTCACACTGCTTCCGGCGGGTACGTCTTTAACGTACACCACGCGGGTTTTTAAAGACAAAATCGGTTCAAACCCTTTTTCCAGCCCAAACGCGCTGTGCCCCGTACGGACCATATCGTAATGCACGTCCGGCCGGGCGGCAATCGCCGCGGAAGCCGCCACATGGCAGTGGTTGATATGGATGCCGTGCAGACGGACGTTGGTCAGCGTGTCGCGGTAGTAGCCGATTTGCTCCTCGGTATAGGCCGGGTCCGTCTCCACGCTGGAAAGATGCGTATACAAGCCGTCCAAAATCACGGACGGCTGATGCGCCAAAAAATCAATTACGTTAAACACGCCGCCGCGGCGGGTGCCGATGCGGCCCATCCCCGTGTCCTGCTTGACGTGGCAGAGGGCTTTTTTGCCCAGCTTGCCGGCAATTTCGCTTACGGCTTTGGCCGCGTCCAGGCTGGCTATCGTAATGGCCAGGCCGTTTTCAATGGCGTATTCAAACGCCTCAAACGGATACACGCTGCCCAGCACCAGCACCGGGGTTTTAATGCCGCTGCGGCGCAGTTCCAGCCCTTCTTCCACCGAGGCGGTGCCGAAAAAATCGCTGAGTTTGTTTTCTTCCAAAAACCGGCCCAGCCGCACCGCACCGTGCCCGTACGCATTGGCTTTTAAAACCGTCAGCACTTTTACGCCGGAGCCCGCCTGCCCGCGCACTTTACGCATATTGCGGGCGAGTTTTTTCAAATCCACCTCGGCCACCGTAGGACGCAAAATAGGCATTTGCATAGGGTTACTCCGGCAGCGCCATAACGGTGTTGCCGCTCATATCCTGCGCGGCTTCCATATGCTCCGGCGCGGGGTTGGTGAACAGGGCGTATTCGCCGAAGAAGGCCAAATCAATGNNAGGTTGTGGAAGCTGCCGTAGCGCTTCACGAAGGACAGCTTGACCGTGTCCACCGGGCCGTTGCGCTGTTTGGCGATAATCAGCGTGGCTTTGTTTTTAAGCGATTCATCGTCGCGCTTGTAATACGCTTCGCGGTGGATTAAGGCCACCACGTCGGCGTCCTGCTCAATGGATCCCGATTCGCGCAAGTCGGACAGCTGGGGCTTGTTGTCCGTGCGGGATTTATCTTCGTTCTTGCGGCTTAACTGCGAAAGCGCCAGCACCGGCACGTTTAACGTACGCGCCAAATCCTTTAACATACGGGAAATTTCGGACACTTCCTGCTGGCGGCTTTCCGTGCGGCGTTCGCCGCCGCGGATGAGCTGTAAATAGTCAATCACAATCAGCCCCAGCTCCTTGCCCTGCTTTTTGAGTTCCGAAGCCAGGCGGCGCGAACGCATGCGCAGCTCCGTAATGGAAATGCCGGACGTATCGTCAATATACATGGGGGCGGAGGCCAGGCGGCCCAGCTCGCGCGTCAAGTCGGACCATTTGCTCTGTTCGTAATACCCGGTGCGCAGTTTATAAATTTCCACCATAGCGGCCGCGCCCAGCATACGTTCAAAAATGATGTGCCGTCCCATTTCCAGCGAAAAGAACGCCACGGGCACCTTGCATTCCACGCACGCGTGGTGTGCAATGTTCAGCGCCAGCGCGGTTTTACCTTGGCTGGGGCGCGCGCCCAAAATAATCAGGTCGGACTTTCTAAGCCCGCCGGTTTTGCGGTCAAACTCGTCCAGCCCCGTCGGCACGCCCTGGATGGCGCTTTTGTTGCGCACGGCTTTTTCCAGGATTTCAATCACTTCCGGCGCGAGGTCTTTAGACGACACGAAACCCGAAAGCTTCTGTTTTTGGCTGAGTTTATAAATTTGGTCGGCGGCGGAGTCAATCAGCAGCTGCGGGTCGTCGTCTTCCTCTTTATAACAGCGCTGCACCAGGCCGGTGGCGGTGCGGATAAGATCGCGCACGACGAATTTTTTGTACACGATTTCCGCATAGTGCTTGACGTGCGCGGCAGTGGACACTTTGTCCACCAGCTGCGTCAAATACAATTCGCCGCCCAGCTGCGTAAGCAGGTTGTGGGTTTTGAGTTCTTCGGTCAGCGTAACGATGTCAATCGGCTGGCTGCGGTCCGTCAGCGCCTTCATCGCCGCAAAAATCTTTTGATGGGCTTCTTTATAGAAATGTTCGGGCTTTAAAATTTCAAGCGCTTCGGTAACGGCGTCGGCCTCCAGCAGCATGGAGCCCAATACGGCCATTTCCGCGTCAATCGCCTGCGGGGGGATACGTTCTTCCAACAGATTGCTTGCCATAAATCCTCTGAATATATAGAAATCGCAGTCCGCCTTTTTACCGAACGGTAAAAAGGGGCTTTTATTTATTGTAGCAATTTAACAGAAAAAAGGGGACAGCTGCACCGGATATTTTTATCCGCCGGCGCGTCAAAATTTAGTAAAGTGTATTATTCTTTGTTTTTACTTGAAACTACGCCGCTAAGGAGGCATTCATGGAACAAACCGTTGTAAAAACCAAACAGCCCACCGGGCTCTGGCTGCTGTTTATGACCGAACTCTGGGAACGCTTCAGCTACTACGCGATGCGCAGCATCCTCATCCTGTATATGGTGTACCTGCTGAAAATGGATAAAGGCGGCGCGTCCAACGTCTACGGGACGTTCACCAGCCTGGTATACCTTTCCACGCTTTTGGGCGGTTTCCTGGCCGACCGTTACCTGGGCCAAAAATGGGCCACCATCTGGGGCGGCCTGCTGATTGCCGCCGGTATGTTCGTGATGAGCGTGCCCACCGTCGCTTTCCTTTATATCGCCATGGGGCTGATTATCCTGGGAAACGGATTCTTTAAACCCAACGTGGTCGCTATCGTCGGCCAGCTTTACGATAAAAACGACGCCCGCCGCGACGGCGGTTTCACCATTTTTTATATGAGCGTTAACATCGGCGCGTTCTTCGGGCCCCTGCTTGTAGGGCATTTTGCCGCGTCGGGCAATTACAAAGCCGCGTTCTGGATTGCCGGCATCGGTATGATAATCGGCCTGCTGACCTTTATCCTGGGCTATAAAAAATTTCTTCCCGGCAAAGGCGCCGCGCCCAAAGAAAAGCCCGTCTTTTATAAAGACGCCGCCCTGTGGGCCATCGTCTTGGCCATCCCGATGATTGTATTGTATATGAAAGGCCATCACACCGCTTCTTACATTTCGTTTGCGGTTTTGGGCTTAGCCTATTACCTGTACAATAAAAAAGCCAAACGCGTGAAAACCGAAAATACCGCGCCGCTGACGAAACAGGAAAAACAGCAAATCGCCGTCATCGGGATTTTGGCGTTTNNCCGCGTTTGAACAGGCCGGGGCCGCTTTAAACCTGTTTGCGTATGAATATACCGACCGCGTGATTTCCATTTTCGGCCATTCGTGGGAAATCCCGGCCAACTGGTTCCAGAGCTTGAACCCGCTGTACGTGGTTATTTTTGCGCCGCTGTTTTCCAAGCTGTGGATTGACCTCGCCAAAAAAGGCAGAGAACCCTCCACTCCGGCTAAGTTTGTAGTGTCGCTGTGGCTGATGTCTTTGGGCTTTGCGGTAATGCTGTTGGGCGCGTTTATGCTCATCGGCAACGCCAAAATCAGCTTGTTCTATCTGGCGTTTACGTACTTATTCCACACGTTTGCGGAACTGTGCATTTCCCCGGTGGGTAAATCTATGGTTACCAAGCTGGCTCCGGCGCGTTTCGTATCCCTGCTGATTGGCGTATGGTATCTGTCCAACGCTGTAGCCAACAAGCTGGCAGGCGTATACTCCGGCTACTTCCAAAAAATCAGCAACGAGCAGTTCTTCCTGTGGCTGGTTATCGTGCCGCTGGCGGTATCCGGTATTTTGATGCTGTCGTTAAAAGGCATCAAAAAATGGATGCACGGCGTACATTAAGCTGTTCTTTTAAACAAAAACCCGGAAGCGTTTGTCTTCCGGGTTTTTTATGTTTCTTTAAAAAACTTCGTACATCATACATCCCGACGTAACACCGTCCCCTCCGCAAGAAGAGGCGCCCTCCCCGTTACTGATACTGCGGCATAATTTACGGCTGGTTTCGTCCGCATATGCCACACAAAATTGTTTACCGGCGCGCGAGGTGGAATTCTCTTTATCCATATACCAGGTAAAACCTAATTTTTCCCGTCTATTAATCGCGTACACGCGGTTGCTAGTCCCGGCGGACGGGTCCAGCACCAGCAGTCTTGTTCCGCTGGGAAGAATTAAATCGCCGTTGGCGTCCTCACTTAGTCCGACGGGAGGGTTGATGTCCAGGTCGTAAAAATTGCGGGTATAGGCGCCATTGGCCATATAATATACCTCTTGGGCACTCTTGATAGCTTTGGTAAGGGTTTGCATTTCCACCATACGCGCTTTGCGCACCGCCATTTGATACTGCGGCAAGGCTATGGCAGACAAAATACCGATAATTAATACCAC
>DCTQ01000023.1:6553-6729 GCA_002329395.1 Candidatus Avelusimicrobium alvi
AAACAAATCAAGGCCTTCCAGGCCTTGGGGACCTGGCCTAGCCAGGGCTAAAGCAATAAACGGTACTATTAGTTAGATGGAAACAACAAAGGGGGTATGCACCCGTCTGGTATGCCGCCGCCCGCAGGGTCCGCCCCTCCCTTTCCCTGACGGTGCCATCCGACTAATTGAGCCAC
>DCTQ01000046.1:0-3014 GCA_002329395.1 Candidatus Avelusimicrobium alvi
CCATTGTTAAACTTTTGTAATACGCGCGCGAGCGTGGGAACGGTGACGCTTAAAGGGGCAAACAGCTATTTACAAACGCTGTCTTTAAAAAACGGCGCCACCCTGGGCGGGAACACGCCGGAGTACCGTATTTCAGGTACGCTTAGCGTCAATAACAACAGCGAAGTAACGGGCGGGCGTCTGCTGGCGAATACGGCCACGGTGTCGGGCGCGTCTTCGGCCAAGAGCAAAGTGGAAGACACGTTATATGCGTCCAGCTTGAAAGTAAAAGGCGCAAAAACCGCCAGTCTGACCATCCCGGGGCAGGTGCAGACCAGCGGTCAGGGCGGCGATGACGATCTGGAATGGAGCAACATTTATACCAAAGATTACAAGTCAGACGGGAGCACGACCGGGAGTAATTCGTATACGTCTTATTTATTAAAATCAAAAGGCGGCACGGTGGTGGATTGTTCTACCGGGCCCGAAGGCAGAAGTAAAAAAGTGCAGGATTGTTCGTGCGGCGGCGCGCTGTATGCTTACTGGAGCACCAGCAAATGCGCATACGTGCCGGAAGAGGCCGTGGAGTTTGACATATCCTGCCGCATGTATAATTGCTCTTCGGACGACGGAAACCACATTCGCAACAGCGGCTGCAAACGGAGTGACGGAATGTCCGTAGATGTAGATTTGTATGTGTACCGGTATGACTTTTCTTTTGTATATGAACACACCAATACCTGGCAGTGGGAAAAGGCCGATACTTTATCTTCTGTCTCCGTATGGACGGAATCGTGCGGCTGGCCGGACGGCCTTTGGCTAAATGATAACAGCTGTATACGGGGCTTTGCGCTGGACTCTTCCGGCGCGCAGGAGAAAACCGTCACGTGCGGCAACTGCCAGTACCTCGTAACTATGGACTCGGACTCCAGCGACGAAGACTGGGGTTCCAGTTACTGCTATGAGTCTATTTTTCGCTAAAAGGACGGCGGATACAAAAATCCCCGGTGCAGCCGGGGATTTTTTATGTATGCTGCCGGGGGACAATGTGCTTTTGAATTGTTATAATAAAAAATAGGTTAAATTTCCCCGGAGAAGTTATATATGAAAAACTTTTTTACCCGTCCCGTCGGCGAACTGGTTGCCAAAAATCCGTTTGTTGAAAATTATAAAAAAATGTGGCCGTTCGTAAAACCGTATTGGTTCCGCGCCTGTTTGGGCCTGGCGCTTGCCCTGCCCGTGGGCGCGCTGGACGCGACCGTCGCGCTGTTTATGAAGTATTACACCGACGATGTACTCGTAGCCAAAGACGCCGCCTTCGCCGCGTTTATTCCGCTGCTTATCATCGGGTTTGTGCTCGCGCAGAGCGTGCTGACGTATTTGGTGAAGTATTTAAACTCGTGGGTGGGCAATAAAATTACGCTGGACGTGCGCAAAAAACTTTTCCACAAGCTTTTAAGTATGCACAGCGGGTATTTTGACACGACCGACTCCGGCTACATCATGATGCGCTATAACGGCGACGCGGACACCGCCTGCAACGGCCTGATTAATAACCTGCGCATGATTATCACGCGCGTTTTCTCCTCCGTTACGCTTATTTTTGTGCTGTTCTACAACTCCTGGCAGCTGACGTTAATCGCCGTGGGGGCGTTTTCCGCCGCCGGCGCGCTGATTTTTATTGTGCGCAAAAAACTGGAAGAACTGGTGCGCAATACGGTGGTCATCGGTTCCATCGCCATGCGCGCGTACAACGAAACGTTCAACGGCAACCGCACCATCGCCGCGTATAACTTGCAGGAAGACCAGGAAATCCGCTTTAACCGGCTGATGGACGATATTTTCAACCTCAATATGGGTATGGTGAAGCATACGGGCTGGCTGTCGCCCGTGATGCATTTTATCGTTTCGCTGGGGCTGGCGCTGGTGTTCTGGCAGAGCAGCTCCATGATTGTAAAAGGTACGATTACCAGCGGTAACTTTACGTCGTTTGTTACCGCGCTTTTGATGCTCTACACGCCTGTTAAAACCATGGGCGACAATTATGTGGACATCAAAAAAGCCTTCCTGGCGATTGACCGTATTTTTGAAATCTTCTCGCTGAAAACCGCCATTTCCGACAAAAAAGATTCCCTGGAACTCAAAGGGCTTAATAAAGAAATCCGCTTTAAAAACGTTTCCTTCGCCTATAAACCCGGCGTATACGTGCTCAAGGACGTCAACCTGACGGTTCCCGCCGGAAAGACGGTGGCGCTGGTGGGCAACTCGGGCGGCGGGAAATCCACCGTTGTCAGCCTGCTGCCGCGCTTTTACAATGTAACCAAAGGCGCGATTACCATTGACGGCGTGAACATTGAAGATTTCACCTTAAAATCCCTGCGCGACCATATCGCCGTGGTGTTCCAGGACAACTTCCTGTTTTCGGGCACGATTCGCGACAATATCTTAATCGGCCGCCCGGGCGCGACGGAAGCGGATTTGAAAGAAGCCGTTAAAAACGCCCACCTGGATGATTTTATCCGCACCCTTAAAAACGGGCTGGATACCGAGCTGGGCGAGCGCGGCCTGACGCTTTCCGGCGGCCAGCGTCAGCGCGTAGCCATTGCGCGCGCGTTTATCCGTCAGGCGCCTATCGTGATTTTGGACGAGGCGACCAGCGCGCTGGACAACAAGTCCGAAGCCGTGGTGCAGAAAGCTTTGGACAACCTGATGAAAAACCGCACCGTGTTCGTGATTGCGCACCGCCTGTCCACGGTAGTAAATGCGGACAAAATCGTGGTGCTTAACGAAGGGCATATCGTGGAGGAAGGAACGCACGAGGAACTGCTCAAACTGCCTAACGGCGCGTACGCTTCGCTCTACAACGCACAGTTTAAAAAGAAAGACTAACGGCTCCGCCATTTAAATAACTGCCCCCGGTTGCGCCGGGGGCAGTTATTTATGCCCCTGCGGGCCGCCAACTTTCGGGGATGACGACGTTTTTATCTGTCGCTTTTTAAAGAGCCTTGACGCGTTTTTTTTTTTGATAAATTGGG
>DCTQ01000046.1:3019-7271 GCA_002329395.1 Candidatus Avelusimicrobium alvi
GGTGGTGGTATTAATTATCGGTATATTGGCGGCGGTGGCATGGCCTCAGTACGAAGCGGCGGTGGATAAAGCCCGTGTAACTGGTTTTATTTTCCCCAAGTTAAAAGCTGTTTGCCAGGCCCAGCAAGTATATATCCTGGCCAATGGCAGTATGACGCATTCTTTTACGGATTTGGATGTGGATATTTCTGCCGGATGCAGGGTATCTAGCCTAAACGGAGGGACAAATAATATTTTAACTTGTAATGCTTACGGAAGGGAGTTTAATTTTTATATGATCCCCGGTAACGGCAATATAGCCTCCCACTATAGAACAGTGGCGTTTGACGTGTTTCCTTCAAGGCCTGGCTGTCAACTTCTGTGCCGTATTAATTCAAGTGATCCGTCTTCCCAGACCTTTTGCGCTCGGTTTGGAACGAGGGAATCTCCCTCTTCTCCTTACTACAGAATTTAAATTGATTAAATTTCCCGGGCTGAGTCAAGGGAGTTTGCTGCAGAGGCTTTTTGCGGTTTGTTTGGATGGCCCTCTTTTAAAGTGGGGGAAAAACAAATTTATGAAGTATTTTAGATAAAAAAGAGCCCTCCGCATTTATTCAACGCGGAGGACTCATTTAGTCGACTCTTCCATGATTTCTCACTTATCCCCTTGTTCGGGATTTGGCTGACAGTTAAGAATTTTGCGGCGTTACACGACGCTTGACGTCCGCTGCACCGNNGTGTCCCTGGCGAATTCCCCTTACCCTCAGGTAACGGGCCCAGAGCTTGTGAAACGGTCTTTGCATGCCGAACAACCCCGCATCGCTGCACAATCCTCAAAGAACTCTTATTTTCTGCCTCCCGGCCTTCCGGCCCGCCACGCTCTTCGCGCCCGCGCGCCAAACAACCCGGAGCAGTTATCATCCGACCGCGCCGCCCGACATCAACAGGAAGGGCTGGCGCCCCGGGGAGTTTTCTGTCCGCCTCCCGCAGGGGGATACTGATAGTATAATGGAATTACGGCTAAAATCAAGGGGCGGAAATTACTCCGCGTCCGTTATTTTTCGCACCGCCGCGCCCACGGCTTGCACGCCCCCGGCGGGAAACGCTTGGGGCCGGCCGCCGTCCTGCGGGTGCAGTACGACGGATTCGCGTTCTTGGCGCACGCGTGCAATCAGGTGTCCGCCGNNGTCCGAACGAGCATTACCGCGCCGTCTATTAATTCGCCGGCGGGTTTAATTAAATATAAATCGTCGCGCTGGGGCGTCTGCGCGTCCCGCACCAGATATTTGGCCCCGCGGGCCGCCCGGCGCGGAAGCGTCCACCATTCCACTACGTCGCTTTCATCATAGGCCGGATAGTCGTCCGGCACGCGGGCCAGAAGCGGCAGGGATACGCTGTTGCTGGCCCCTTCTTCTTCCGGCTTATTGTCAGCGCTGTAAGTATTTTCCGGGCTTTGCGCGTCGCGCAGCGACAGCGGCGCGTGCCGGGGCTGTAAATCGGGGTAAGTAGTGGTGGGGGCAAAGAGGCGCATCACGTCGTACGCGTCCAGCCCGAAGAGCTGCGCCATCTGCGCGGCGTAGCCTTTGGACGGACGCCTTTTGCCCGTAGCCCACAGCGCCACGGTGGCGGTGGATACCCGGAGGAGTCTTGCTAACTTTGCTTGTGCCCCGCGCAGAACGCCGCCGTTCCATTTTTCCAGTTGTTTTTCAAATTTATTTATCATTGGCTCCTCCCTGTTTAAATATAGGACCCGGTAGGTCCAAAAAAAACTTGACAAATACTAACAATACTTACTATACTAGCTCTATAAGAGGCGCCCTCAGCACCTCTTATCTTACGGGCGTACTTGGTTTTATTCTTCCACTATATGAGGAAAGTCCAAACACGGGGTGGTTTATCCTTATAAACCCGCGCCGCGCACGCGGCGTTTTGACTCCGTTACGTCCAGGCTGCGCCGTTCCGCCAGGAAAGCGTAAGTCTATTGTAGCAAATAAAAAGCCGTTTGGGTTAGCAAAGTTAAGATTTTGCGCGCGTCCGCCCCACGTGAAAAGGGTTTCCCGGCCGCCAAACTTGGCTTTGCGCCCGACGGCCGGAGAGGCTTATGGGTGTTCTTTTGCTAAAAGCGTTGGTAAGCGTTGTCGTGCTGCTGGGGCTGATCGGTTTTGTGTGTGATATGCTTGATTTTTTGGCCGGATAAGCCCGTTTATGCCGGATTTTTAGGCGGGGAAAAAGGAAAATAATCTATAATATATAAATGAAATCCGGATTTTCCCTTAACATTTACGGCCTGATTTTTTCAATTATGATTGTGATGGCCGTGCTGACGTATCTGCTGCCCGCCGGGCAATATGACACCGTCCAAAAGGACGGGCGTTCTTACACCGTGGCGGGTTCCTACCACCGCGTGGACGCCAACCCCCAGGGACTGGCCGCCGTGCTGACCGCGCCCGCCAAGGCGTTTGGCGACTGTGCCGACATTATTGTGTTTATTTTTATTACCGGGGCGATTTTTACCATTTTGGAGCGCACCGGTACGGTAAACGCCGTGATTCTGGGTACGAGTTATTTATTCTCCCGCCGCGAGCGGCTGAAGAAATTTTTTATTCCCGCCAGTATGCTTCTGTTTTCGCTGGGCGGGGCCGTATTCGGGATGGAAGAGGAAACGCTTATGNNCCCGCTGGCGCTTTCGCTGGGGTATGATACGGCGGTGGGCGTAAGCATCCCGTTTTTGGGCGCGTGGGTGGGGTTTGGCGCCGCGTTTATGAACCCGTTTACCGTCGGCATTTCGCAGGGCATCGCCGAGCTGCCGCTTTATTCCGGCCTGGGATACCGCTTGATTGTGTGGGCCGTTTGTACGGCGGTGGTGATTCTGTTTGTTACCCTGTACGGCGAGCGGGTGCGCAAAGATCCTAAAAAAAGCATTACCTACGAAGCCGACCGGGAAAAACGCAAACACCTTCATTTAAACGTATTGGAAAAGCCGGAGTTTAAACGTTCGCATATTTTGATTTCCGTCGTGTTTGCGCTGGGGATGGCGGGCCTGGTGTACGGCGTGGCCGTATACCATTGGTACATTATTGAAATTTCCGGCTTGTTTTTGGGCGTGGGCCTGCTGTCCGCCGTAATCGGGCGGCTGTCTTTAAACCAAACGACGGACGCCATTATTGACGGCGCGCGCAGTATGGTAAGCGTATCCATCATGCTGGCGCTGGCGCGGGCGATTGTGGTAATAGCTTCCGACGGCCGCATTTTGGACACGGTATTGCACGCCATCGCGCAGGGCATCGGGCACCTTCATCCGCTGGCCGCCGCGGAGGGGATGTTCTTCGCGCATATGTTTATTAACTTTTTTGTGGCGTCCGGCTCTGGCCAGGCCGTGCTGACGATGCCGGTGATGATTCCGCTTTCCGACCTGATCGGCGTGAACCCGCAGCTGGCCATTTTGGCTTATCAGTTTGGCGAAGGCTGGACGAACGCCGTCATTCCCACCGCGCCCGTTACGATGGCCGCCATCGGGATGGCCGGGATTCCCTGGCTGAAATGGGCGCGCTGGAACGTGCCGCTCCAGATTGTGCTGGCCGTTCTTTCCATGCTCTTGCTGATTCCGCCGTATTTACTTAACTGGTAGCTGTTTTTCTTACCTGAAAAAAGGCTCCCGCGCGGAGCCTTTTTTATTGTCCGCTCATCTGCCCGCCTGTTTATGCCCGCGCCCCGCGGGAAGGAATGTGTATGCCCTCCGCCCAAAAACTGGATTTGGAAAACCGTATTTTTGCCCGCGCGGCGCGTGTGCGCGCGGAGGTGGACGGCGCGGGCGGGGAGCTGATCAGCCCGTCCCCGGATGCTTGCCTGCAGGTAATGCTAAGCGTATACAATGCGTTTTTTGCGGATGAAAACCGCGCGTTTTTGGGTCCCGGTCCGAAAGAGGAAAATGAATTATTTTGGCGGGAGTTTGAACGGGAACGCGTCTGCCTGCCCGGGCTTTGGCATAAACCGGGCGTGCCGTTTTTTATACAGGACTATGTCGCGGAACTCTTTTGGGCGGCGCGCTAAAGCCGGGCGGTGCGTTTGGGGGGGCGCACACAGCGCGGCTCCGTGTCAGCCGGGAAAAGCTCGTTGGCGGCCCGGAGATGCCTTGCAGGCCGTGCAGATAGAGGACCGTCTCTGGGCACACTTTTACATTCCCAAATGTCTCTCTCCCAAGTATCTAATAGCACCGTTTATTGCTTTAACCCTGGATAAGGCCAGGTCTCCAGGGCCTGGAAGGCCTTGATTT
>DCTQ01000046.1:7301-19711 GCA_002329395.1 Candidatus Avelusimicrobium alvi
ATAGAGCTGTTGGTGGTCGTATTAATTATCGGCATTTTGGCCGCTGTTGCGGTGCCGCAGTATGAAAAAGCGGTGTGGAAGGCTCGCGCCGTTCAGCTACACGTGCCGCTTAAAAACCTGGTGGATGCGCAGGAACGTTATAAACTTGCCAACGGCGGTTACGCAGAATCGGTGGAGGAACTGGATGTGGACTTCTCGTTGGAAGGCAATATCCGGGCTTCTATTAGTAATGATCAATATTCCGTCATTTTTTCGCGTATAGCCTATACTTCCGGGCCGTATGCTGGGAGCGGTTTTGTTTTTAGTCATCTCAGCCGGGCATTAGGCAAAAAAAATTGCGTAATTTGCGAGGAAACCACCTTTAAAACCGGTGATTTCTGCGAGAAATTCTCCGGCACATTACTTAGGAACGTGTACGGAAAGAGATATTTTTTGTTACCAAACGAATCTTGTGAAACAAATTAATTTGACAAAAAAATTTTATTATGCTATAATATATTTATAATTACAAAACGCAATCAGGCGGTTTGTAATTTTTTTATCTCCCGGGCGTCCGCCCGCACTTTCCTTTTACTTTCCGAGTTTTCCGCGTCCGTTTCCACGGGCCCGGCCTGTGCCGTTTGTCCTACTTTCCACGGAGTGTATATGCCCGCCAAAACCCGTCTGTCCGCCGCTAAAACCCCGCCGCTTAAATATCATCCTGAATTTTGCGAGCGGCTGTTAAAATTCTTTGACGTTGCCCCCTTTACCGTTACCGAAGTCATGAAGCGCGACGGTTCCGTTTCCCTCGTGGAAACCGCCGCCGAACTGCCCACTTTCGCCGCGTTTGCCAAATTGCTGGGCACCACCTGCAGCGTGCTGGACGCGTGGGAGAAGAAATATCCCGCGTTCCGGCAGGCCGCCCAAAAAGCGCGCGATTTACAGGGCAATATTCTCATCCAAAACAGCCTGCGGGGGAATTATTCCTCCTCGTTTGCCGTGTTTACCGCCAAAAATATTTTGGGCTGGAAAGACGGCAAGGAAGAACCCGCTTCCGCCGCGCCGCTTGTCGTGCGCTGGGAGGAGGAAAAATGAGAAAGCGTCCGTCCGACCTGATTGTCGTCATTCCGTATCATCCGCGTCCCGCGCAGGCGCAAATCCACCCGCAGCTGGAATCCCACCGTTTTTCCGTACTGGTAACCCACCGCCAGCTGGGCAAAACGGTGTGCGCCGTCAACCATCTTTTAAAAAAAGCATTGCAAAACACCCGTCCGCATCCGCGTTATTTTTATATTGCCCCCTTTTTAAAGCAGGCTAAAATGATTGCCTGGGATTATTTAAAACGCTATTCGGCTCCGCTCCCCGGCACCGCGGTAAATGAAGCCGAACTGTGCGTAAAACTGCCCAGCGGCGCGCGGATTTGGGTGTGTGGCGCGGATAACCCCGACGCGCTAAGAGGCACCTACGCCGACGGCGTGGTGCTGGATGAGTACGCGCAAATCAAGCCGGACGTGTTTACCGAAATCATCCGCCCCATGCTTCTTTCGCGCGAAGGCTGGGCCGTGTTTATGGGTACGCCCAAGGGGCAGAACGCTTTTTTTGAACTTTTTAACCGCGCCCAAAAAGCCGCGCAAAAGGAACCCGGCGTGTGGTGGGTGGGCGTGTTCCGCGCCGACGAGTCCGGCGTGATTGCCCCGGGCGAGCTGGAACGCCTGCGGCGCGAAACGCCGGAACATATTTTCCGGCAGGAATACCTGTGCGATTTTACCGCCAGCGCGGAGAATATCTTAATTCCCATTGACGCGGTGTCCGCGTCCTGCGCGCGCACGTACGGCCCGGCCGAACTGCGTTTTGCGCCCAAGACCATCGGCGTGGATCCGGCCCGCTTCGGCGACGACCGCAGCGTTATTTGCTGCCGCCAGGGATTAAAAGCCTTTGAGCCGCTGGTATTTAGGCGGTTGGACAATATGGCGCTGGCCGACCGGGTGGCGCGCCAGATTGAATCCTTCCGCCCGGACGCGGTGTTTGTGGACGCGGGCTGCGGCGGTGGGGTGATTGACCGCGTGCGCCAGCTGGGCTTTTGCGTGACGGAAGTGCCGTTTGGCGGCGCGCCTTCGCATCCGGGGCAGTATGCCAACAAAAGGGCGGAAATGTGGGGGGAAATGGCCGCGTGGATTAAATCCGGCGGCGCTTTGCCGGAGTGCCCGGAATTAAAAGCCGATTTATGCCAGGTCTGCTACGATTTTGACGCGGCCGGCCGGATGCGCCTGGAACCTAAGGAAAAAATCAAAGAACGCTGCGGCAAAAGCCCGGATATCGCCGACGCGCTGGCCCTGACGTTTGCCGCCCCGGTGCGTCCGCGCGCGTGCGCCAGCGAGTTCGCCCGGAGCGAATACGACGTACTCTAGGTCCCACGTACGCGTAGGCCTTTTTGGCCGGGGGAAATGGGCCTAAAGGCTCTGTCGGTTTTGCCGTTAAAGACGTATAGTAAAATAACGGAGCATTTATGCGTAACATTTTCTTACTTTCTTTCTTGCTGGTTTCCGCCCCGCTGTGGGCGCAGAAACAGGTACTGCCCGCTTTGCGCGCGCTGGAGAAAAGCGCGGCGCAGTCGGCCGGATATGCGGCGCTAAAAAATACGGGCTGGATAAAAAACGCCGCGCGGCTTTCCCTGCCGCTTCGTTACGCGGCCCCGGCGACGGTAAGCCTGCAAACGCTGGAACGGCTTTCCGGCGAAATAGACCGTCTGGTGCGTTTAAGCCGCCCCGGCGCCGGAACCTTGCGGAGCCTGGACGCGCTGAAAGAGTTTGTAACAGCCTCCGCACCCGTCCGGCTGCGCGCGCAGGCGGCCGCTCTGGCCCGGCTGGAATTTACGCCAGAGGAAGCGCGGCTGTTTTTGGATTTTTATCCTTTCTTAACCACTCCTACCCGTTTTTCGCTGGAAAACAACCAATGGATTTTAAATGCCGCGCCCGCGTTTAAAAAACAGGCGGCGTATGTGAAGTCGCACCGGGAGGAAATTACTTCCGCGTTAAAAATCAGCGAGCTGGACGCGCCCGNNCCCGGCCAGCTGGTGAGCGCCATCGGGCCCGAAGCCCGGCTGGTCATGCTGGGCGAAGTGCACGGCCGCGCCAGCCAGCGGCGGCAGATAGTGGCACTCTTAAAAGCGTACCGCGCGCAGTATCCGGGCCGCAAAATGGTGTTGTTTTCTGAATTTTTGCCGGATAAGCATCCCCGCTACTGGCAGCCCGGGCAGGCCGTTCCGGCGGATTTTTTTGAAACCAATCCCGCTTTTTCCAACGAAGTGTATGAGCTGGGCCGCTTGCTGGATATGGAAATTTACGGCCTGGAAGATTTGCAGTATACTTACCAGAAATTCGGCGAAATGAGCGGGCTGGAATTTGCCGTGGCCAATACGTCTTTTCGGGCGATGCCGGTGCGCAATAAATACTGGGAAGGCATCATCCGTTTTGCGATGGAGAAAACGCGCCGCACGGACCCGGACGCGGTATTTTTCGTATACGCGGGGAATATGCATATTAACAAAAGCGTGATGGAATCCCTGCCGGTTATGTTAAAAGACGAAAACCCGGTATCGGTGGAGTTTAGAAACGGTTTTCAAAACGGATTTTTAGGCTTTTTGTTGGGCAAAGACCCCGGACGCCTGGCCGAAGTGCCCCGGCCTTATCTCGCGCGGTGGGGGAACGGCAAAAATTATTCCAAAGCGCTCGGCTTTGACGTGCAGGTGCTGGTGCCGTTTGAAGAGGCGGATATTTCCGTCCCCGCCGCCAAATAACAGCCCGGCGGAATGGAAATTTTACGTCCGTGAAGGAAATATATATGCGTTGTTTGGTTTTTATTTTTTCTTTAATTTTCTCTGCTCCGCTGTGGGCGCAGAAACAGTTGCCGCCCGCTTTGCGTGCGCTGGAAAAAGGCGCGGTGCAAAGCGCGCCGGCCGTTTCGTCCGCTTCCGCGGTGCGCGCCGCCGTAACGCGCGCGGCCTGGGCCGCGCGGGCCGGAACGCCGGAGCTTTCCGCCGGCGGAATTACGCATATCACTCCTCAAATGAAAGACGCGATAGAAGCGGCGCGCGTTAAAAAAATCCACGAACGGATGAAACTCCGCCAGCGGCCCCCTCTTTTGGAGGACATGGTGAAAAAATCCTATTTTCAAGTGGAAGCTTTGTGGGAAACCCGTTTTCAGGATCCGGCTTCCGTGCCGCTTTTGGAAAATTTATACGCGCCTACGCTTTCGCCTACACCTACGTCGCTTCGCAACAACGAAATGAGCCTGTTTTTCAGCGCCCGCCTGGCCGACACGCTGGACTGGCTCCGCGCCCGCCCCGCCCGCGGAGAAAACGATTTGTTTACCCTTATGTCTTCCGACGCTATAGATTATCTGGCCGCGGCCCTGACGCAGGAAAAGCTGGTTATGCTGGGGGAAATACATCATTCCCCGTATGTACAGCGCGCGGTGGAGCGGCTGATAGTTAAATTGCAGAGGCGGAACCCCGGCCGCCGCATCGTACTGTTTACCGAATTTATTGATTTGCCGCCCGTCAACCCCGGCGCGCGCAATACCGTCGCCACGTATTACCGCCGCCCGGCGGAGGAAGAAATTTTTCCGGTCAGGCTCGTGCCGTGGGAAGACGCCTCCGTCCATTTGCCGTACGCCACGGAAACATTCGTTGAACTGCTGGGCCGCGGGACGGAAATCTATCCGCTGGAAGACCCCACGCAAAAAGTAGTGTTTGAAGGCGAACTAATGATTGAAGAAGACAATTCTTTATTCTGCCTGACGGAGCGCAACAAAATTTGGGCGCGCGTGATAGAAACCAAAATGGCCGAAGTGCGCCGGACCGACCCGGACGCGCTGTTTATCGTCTATGCGGGGATGGGGCATACCTCGTGGCTGACGCCGCTTTCGGTGCCGAAATTTTTTGCCAAAGAAAATCCCGCGGTGGTGGAGATAACGGAAAATACGCCTTCGGTTTTTAACGCCTTATATCCCGTATGGGGGAAAAACCATATGATTTTTGAGCCTTGCGGCGGAACCAGCCTGCTGTATCACTGGCGCGGAAAAGACGCGCGCCTGCTGGGCCGCCGGACGGGGTTTGATTATGCTTTTGTCGTGCCCGGCCGCTAAGCGGCCCGCCGTATTAAAAACGCGCTGGAGCTTCTTATGAATAAAACGACGTGTGTGATGACTTCCCTTGTTTTGCTTTTTTCCGCCGCCGCATATGCGCAGGTGCCGGCAAAGCCGTTTTTGTCCAACCAGGCCCGCATTTTACTGCGCGGAGGCGCCAATAAGGCCGGATATTTTGAACTGGGAAATATGCGTTTAAAACTGCCGCCCGCCGTGATGAAAGCCCACGGCGCGGATTTGATGCTTTCCCATTTAAGCCTGCAGTTAGACCCCAATGTCTATCCCTCTTACGGCCCTAAAAATGACGCGCGGATTTTGCGCTCCATCCAGCGTTTTATTGACGATTACGGCACTTTTCATATTAAAGCGCCCGAGATTGCCGCCAATATCGCCAGCCGCGTGATTAAAGGCCGCGTGCCCTACCACGCCTATCTGCCGCAGAACGCGCAAAATCTGTATTTGGGCGAAGTGCACAACGTGCCCGGGCTGGCGGCGGAAATAGAGAACCTGGTCCGCGCGCTGCCCGAAGCGTATCCCGGCCGAAAAATTTATCTGGCGACCGAGTTCCTGCCCGCTTTTGAAAATATCCCCTTTTCCGTGGAAAACGCGGTGACGGACCCGCGCGAAATCGCACAGCTGCTGGAAGGTACGCCGCGGGCTTCCACCCGCGTGCTTAACGCCGCGCTGGAAGCGGGGATTCCCGTCATCGGCCTGGAGCCGGAAACGGCCATTTTGCAGGAAATCGTCCGCGAGACCTCCTCCTACCCCACGCCGGAAATGTATGAAGAGTTTGCCACCTCTTTTGAAGGCATGCGTTTTCGCAACCGGGAGTGGAGCAAATACCTGCGCGCTTTGCGCGCCGCCGAGCCGGACGCGCTGATTGTGGTGTATGCGGGATTTGGCCATGTGGGATATTCGGAAGATTTTAATCTCTCGTCCCTGTTGGGCGGACTCTCATTTGTGGTGTTGTTTACCACGCCGGAGTTTCTGCCGCTTAACAATCCGCTTTTCCGTTATTTGCGCGAAACGCCCGATATTCGCGGCCAGTTCCGCTCGTCCCCCGACGCCAAGCTGGTGGAAAAGTGGAAAAAAGATACCGGCCTTAAAAAAATTATGGGCACGGATATGACGGTGATTCTGCACGCCCGCTGAGCGTTTTTCGCCTGCGTCTGCGCCCCGCGGAAGAGGCCGCGCGTTTGGCGTGGATGCGCCCCCTGAAACAGAAGCCTTTATTTTTTTAGGCGTTCCCTGTCTTTTGGCAAAAATTAATCCGATTGTTCTCTTCTTAGAATGGTGTTCGGCCCGGCCTTTTTGCAAAATATTGCTTGACAAAAAGATAATTTTTATGCTATAATCAAAAAATAGCGGTAAGTCCTTACCGTATTTCTCCCAAATCATTTTTTACTGTCTTGTTTAAGGGTATTTTATGCCCCGCCGCGGCGCCGTTTTGCCTTTTTGACGGCTTTCCGGGAGTGCTTATCCGTCGGTAAACCGCTTTGAAAACGCATAAAAAACCCGCCCTGTCAGGGGCGGGTTCTCATCCGAAAGACTTTTTCTACACCGGGGTGGAAGCCGTTACAAACGTCAGAATACCCACTAAAAGCGCCGTCAGCAGTACGGACAGCCACATGGCCGATTTTTTGCTTCCTTTGGGAAACAGTTTGCGCGTAATAATATAAAATCCCGGTACGGCCAGCAATACCACAAACACCAAAATGGTGATGATGCTCATCATAATTTTACCCTCCTTCTTTCTTCTATATTAGTAAATTTCTCTCTCCCGCGCACGCCTCCGCCGCTGCGATTTTGGGTTATAAACCCGCCCGCCTATGAAAAATAATAACCAACCGACAACCGATTATCTCCGCCTTTACGGCGAGCTGAAAAGCGAGCGAGCCTCCTGGCTGCCCGTCTGGAAGGACCTTTGCGCCTACCTGGCGCCCACCCGCGGCTTTTTTGACGGGCAAACGCCCAACCAAGGCCGCCGCATTGACCATAAAACCCTGCTGGATTCCGACCCGTGCCTGGCCGTGGAAGTGCTCTGCGCCGGGATGATGAGCGGGCTGACGAGTCCGTCGCGCAGCTGGTTTGACCTGGCCCTCGCGCCCGAAGAGCTGATGGAACTGCCCGGCGCGCGCGAGTGGGTGTTGGAAGTAAAAAAACACCTGGAAGACGTATTTGCCAAAAGTAATGTCTACAGCGTACTGCACGGCTTTTATCAGGAGATTGCCGTATTCGGCACCGCCGCGTTTTTGCTGGAAGAAGACCCGGAAAAAGGCCTGCGCTGCCGTCCGTTCACCATTGGCGAATACGTCCTGGGCACCGACGCTTCCGGCCGCGTAAACCGCTTCGGGCGCGAGTTCTTTATGACCGCCGCCCAAATGCGGGAAACCTTCGGCGCCGCCGCCCTGCCGCCCGCCGTCAAGCGCGAGTGCGACGAAAACCGCCAGGCCCGCTGGCATAAAATTATTCACCTGATTCTGCCCAACCGCTCCGCCGACCCGGACAAAGCGGACAACAAACATATGCCCTACCTCTCCGTATATCTGACGGAAGACGGCAAAATCCTGCGCGAAAGCGGATACCGGGAATTTCCCGTCATCGCCGCGCGCTGGGAAGTGAAAAACGCTTCCGACAGTTACGGCTGCGGACCGGGGTGGAAGTGTTTGGGCGACGTAAAAATGCTTCAGAAAATGCAGAAAACCAAACTCGTCGCGCTGGANNTACCCGCCGATGATGGTTTCGTCCAATGTGCAGGGAGAAGTAAACCTGTTGCCCGGCGGAATCACCCGCTATAACGGCACGACGGACGCCGCCGTCAAGCCCGCCTACCAGGTGCAGCCGGACTTAAAATCGCTGGAAGCGTCCATCCAGTCCGTGCGCGCCACCATCCGCTCCCAATTCTTTGCCGACGTATTTTTAATGCTCACCGCGCAAAATTATTCCAATATGACCGCCGCCGAAGTGGCCGAACGCCACCAGGAAAAAATGCTGGTGCTGGGCCCCGTGCTGGAACGCTTGAAAAACGAACTGCTGGACCCGCTGATTGACCGCGCTTTTAACCTGCTTTCGCGCCAGGGGCTTCTGCCCGCCGCGCCGCAAAGCATTCAGGGGCTGGAAATGAAGGTGGAATATGTGTCCATGATTGCACAAGCGCAGAAAGCCGCGGGGCTCTCGTCCCTGGTGCAGGGGCTGAACTATGCGGCGTCTCTGGCCGCCGCCCGGCCCGAAGTGCTGGACCGCGTGGATTACGACCGCGCGCTGGAAGAGGGGTTAAACACCCTGGGCGTCGCGCCCGCGCTGTTAAGAAGCGCGGAAGACGCGCAGGCGCTGCGCCGTTCGCGGCTGGAGGCGGCGCTGGCCGCCGGGGCCCGGCCGTCCAGTAACAACGCCCGCGCGGACGCCCGGCCGGGCGGAGCCCCCGCTTCCGGCGTTAAAACGCCGGGAGCCCTCTCGGAAAAGTAAAAACAAAAGCTGCGCGGCGGGCGCGTCCTTATAAGCGTTACGGCCCGGCGCAGAGCGGAAGCGGTTCTCCGGCAGGCTGTTTCCGCCTACCCCAAAAAACAACCCCAAAAGGCCCGGCGCAGGCGCCTAAAATTACCGAGCGCTGTGCGGGCCGGGGGGAGAGAAAAGGCCGGCACTGTTCTCTCTCCCCAATTCTTTTATGAACGAAAAACAACTTAAAAAACGAAACGCCTGCGATTTGCAGGCCGTGTTAAAAACCGTGCAGGGCCGCCGCCTGCTGTGGCGGCTGCTGC
The DNA here is from genome assembly GCA_002329395.1 of Candidatus Avelusimicrobium alvi. Lineage (GTDB taxonomy): Bacteria > Elusimicrobiota > Elusimicrobia > Elusimicrobiales > Elusimicrobiaceae > Avelusimicrobium > Avelusimicrobium alvi. Next base: position 16,184 of record DCTQ01000046.1, read on the forward strand.
AGGCCGCGCAGATAAGACAGCACGGCTTTGTGCCGGGCGACCCGCAGGCAACGGCTTTTCACTGCGGGCAGCGCAGCATCGGGCTGTTTTTACTGGCCGAAATAGAGGACGCCGCCCCCGGCGCGTATGCGCAGATGAGAGGGGAGTATATGTCTGAAGTGCAGTCCGAACAAAACGAAATCAACCGCCTTAGCGAGGAGATGAACTGATGAACGAAACCGAACACGCGGCCGGCGCGCAGACCGAGCCGCAGGAAAGNNGTCCGCGCGGCTGTCCGCCGCGCCCGCTCCGGGCCGGGAAGAAACAAACACCCCGGACCGGGACACTTTAAGGACGGACCCCGTCCAAGACCAGGCCGATTACGAGGGCTTGCAATTGCCGGAAGATTTAACTCTGCCCGGCGGCGCGCTGGAGGAATTGAAAGACCTTGCGCGCGAGCTGGGCCTTTCGTGCGGGCAAGTGCAAAAACTGCTGGATTTTGAAACCCGTTACGCCCGCTCCGGCGCGCAGAACGGAGCAGAAGAAAAACGGCAGATTGTGGAACGCTGGGCCCGGGAAACCAAGGCCTTATACGGCGCGCGCTGTGAGGAGGAAATCTCCCTCGCCGTCCGCGCGGCCGAGGCCTTCGGCGGCCCGGAACTCAGAGCCCTCTTGGAAGCCACCGGGCTTGGAAACCATCCCGTCATCGTCCGTACCTTTAACGAGATTGGCAAAAGTATCAGCGAAGACGTCTGCCCCGGCGGCAAACCCGCCGCCCCGCGGGATAAAACCTTCGCCGAGGCGTTGTACGGCAAAAACAATTAAAGGAGAATTACATGGCAATTATTGCTGACAAATACTATAGTCTCATTGACTACGCAAAGCAGTTTGACCCGTCCGGCCAGGAACTGGCTATCGCCGAAGTATTAAGCCAGTCCAACGACATCATCGCCGACGCGCTGGTGGCGGAAAGCTCTTTGGACAGCGGCCACGAATACGCCGTCAGAACCGGCATTCCGGAAGGCACCTGGCGGCGCGCCTACCAAGGCATTGAACCCGCCAAGGCCACGACGAAAGTGGTGGTGGAATCGTACGGCACCCTGTCCGCCTATTCCGTGGTGGATAAATTGGTGGCCGAAAAGGGCGGCCACGTGGAAGCGGTGCGCACCGGGCAGTCCCGCGCGATTATCGCCGGAATGTCCAACACCATGGCGTCCAACCTCATCTACGGCAACGTGGGCAAAAACCCGGAACGCTTTACCGGCCTGGCCGCGCGCTACTGCGAGCTGGACGGCGCGGAAAGCTCCCGCAACGTAATTGACGCCGGCGGGCAGACGGACGGGCAGAATTCGTCCATCTACCTCGTGGTGTGGGACACCGACAAAGTGTTCACGTTCTTCCCCAAAGGTTCCAAAGCCGGCATCCAGCGCGTGGACCACGGCCTCGTCAACCACATAGACGCGGACGGCAACGAATACCCCGCTTATAAAGAATACTTTGAGTGGAAACTCGGCCTGGCGGTGCAGGATTGGAGATACGCCGGCCGCATCTGCAACATTGACGTGGAAAACGTACCGTCGGACTTGATTGACCAGATGTGCGAGCTGGAAGAACGCATCCAGAGCCTGTCCATGGGCAAACCCGTGTGGTATATGAACCGCACCGTCAAGGCCGCGCTTAGAAAACTGACCAGCAACCGCACCAACGTACAGTACACGCCGGACCAGATTACTTCCCGCCCGCTGATGACGTTTAACGAAATCCCGGTGCACGTCTGCGACGCGATCGTTGACACCGAAGCCGTGGTGAAATAGGAGAAACTATGTTACTTGATCAAAACGCTATGATGTCCGACGGACAGACCGTCGCTTCTTCCGCCGCTTCCGCCCATACCGTTGACTTGGGCGCCGCCGGCAACGCCGTGCCGGGCGCATTGTTTGTGGTCTGCCGCGCAGAGGAAGCTTTTGCGGGGCTTACGCAGCTGAAAGTATCCCTGCAGACCGACGATTCCGCCGAGTTTACGGACGCGGAAGAGTTGTTGTCCGCCACGTTTGCGCTGGCCGACTTGGGCGAAGTGAAAAACTTATTTGCCCTGGCCATGCCCACAGGCGCGAAACGCTACCTGCGCGCGTATTACACCGTTACCGGTTCCGCTACGGCGGGCAAACTGTCCTGCTTCGTAACCGATGCGGTGGATATGAAGTAGTTTCTGTTCCCTGCCAAACTATCCGCCGGGCGGAGCCGAAAACGCCCGGCGGATGGAAAGGGGCGGTCTGCCGGTAAGGCATCACCTGCTGCGCTTCAGGCCGCCCCGGCCCGGGAAGAGGAAGCGGTGTTTTTTCTTTTTGGGTTTCAGTCCGCTGCCCGGTCTGCCGCGGGGGGACACCGCCTTTTTTTTCTTACCTGGACGCAGCGGCTGACAAGTGTGCGTTTGTGCTTTTTTCCGGTTCCTTATACCCCGCGCCGTACGGCTATGTTCCCGTTTGTTTGTGCAGCATTTTTTGTGGCTTGCCTGTTGGTGATTTTTTCCATTTTGTTCCGTTTTCCTTTTTTAAATGTGCTTTGTTTTGCGGATGCGGCCCGAATCGGGGTTGGTCAAAATTCGCGTACCTTAGCCGCGCACCTTTTTAAAATGTTTGTTTTTAGTCTTAGCCTGCGGATGACTGTAAAACGAGCCGGACCGAGCTTTCTAAATCAAAACGCGGCTTGTTAAAACGTATAGGGGAATGGTCTTATTGCGGGGTATTCAAAAACGCTTAAAATAGGGCCGTTTTTGCTTAAAATCGCCTAAAAAGGAGGTTTTTTGGGGGGAAACAGACAGGAAGGGAACGGGGGAGCTTCATTTTGGCCTTTTGCGGCGGAATTGCTGAGCGATTTGGTCCGCGTGTTCCGCCTTTTTTTCAAGCGGTGGGCCTGCTTTCTTTGCGGTGGCGGCCCAGGACGGCGTTCTGCCTGCAGGCGTTTGCCCCGTATGCCGGCGCGCTTCCCCTGCGGGACGGCCAGGGACAGGCTTGGAGGGAGCCTGGGGATAGGCATATTTCTGAAATATAGCGGCCCGGCGAAATAAGCACCGCCTGTCCTATATACCAATATACCAATCGGGTCAACAATAGCCAAGCAGTATATGCGTCTCGTTCCAAAACTCCCGGGTCTTGCAATATCCCGGGTATACCTTAGTTTGTGGATAAATAATAATTAAAACATATTATTTTTATCCCTGGAAAGAGAGAAACAGCTGCTAAAAATCCGGCCGTTTTTATTTTCTCAAATAAGGCGTTAAAAAATATATTAAAAATAGATATAAAAATAAAAATACTTATAATTATAATAATTACATAAGTTAATAAAGTTTTATTTCTGTTTTTCTTTTTTGTTTTCNNAAAAATGATAAATGCGTTTATCAAAATAAAATCTAAAAAAATAAATACTTATAAAATAAATAAAAATAAATTTATATATAAAATTATATCAACATTAATCCGAGATGATTTATAGATAATATGCAAAATAGTATGCGATTTTGGCTTTGTTAAAATAGTATTAAAAATC
>DCTQ01000033.1 GCA_002329395.1 Candidatus Avelusimicrobium alvi
TGGGCAAATACCAGAACATAAAGCAACAATTTACTGACTACAAACTCGCCCAGCTGCCGCCGGACGCAGGAGACGACGAACGGCAGAAAATTGTCAACCAGGCCGACGAATACGCCACTTCATACATCTTATATACAAAAGACGACTTAAAAGCCGTACAGGCCATAAACAGGCAAGCCATGAAACAGCGCAACCCCGGCATGGGCGCGGCCTTGTATTCCAGCTCCGCCCCGGTGGGCAAACAGCTCAGCGATGATTTGGGCACCACCACTTTCTTCTACGGCAAGGATGACAGCTTTATTGACGCAGACCAAAAGCCGGGCTTTGCGGATCGGGCCGTCGTATTAACTGAAAATCTGGCGGACCAAATCGCTTTCTTCCAGCAAATTGCACAGGAGATGAAACGCAACGCGGCCAGAGAGGTGGTAACGGACAATACCCGCGCCGCCGCCGAAACGATACAGAAAAAAAGCGCGGAAGACCGAAAAGCCTTTGACAAAAACAATAATTTGGGCGCCGCCGAACGCGGCCAGTAAATCCGCCCTGTTTCCAAACGCCCCCGCTTGAGGCGGGGGCGTTTTTGCGCTCTGCGTTTGCGCCGCTTTTTACCCGGGCTCCGGCGCCCGGCGCAAAAATCCGTTTCCGGGTTTCTTTTCTGCCAAAAAACGGGTATAATTTCTATATCGGTTTCACGCGCGCCCGTACGTACGGAGGGCGACCTTAAACACAAGGAGTCCGGCTTATGAAAAAACTGCTCGGCCTTTTACTCGTTTCTTCTTTTGTCCTGCTGGCGGGATGTCACCAGCAAAAAGAGTCCCCCTATAACCGCACCGACGATAAACAAGACTACGAGCGCCTGCTTCGCACGCACGTCTTTGCGGCGTGCTTAAACGAGGGCAAACCCTACGCCATGTATTCGCTGGCGAACCTGAACAAAAAACCTTCCGACAACGACCCCCGCTATAAAGTAACGTTCATCAACGGCCCGTGCGAAGGCAAAACCGTCTGGACGACGGACGTGCTCTTAAAAACCGCCGCCGTGGGCACCGAACCGCTGCCCAAAGGCACCGTGCTTTTACGCAATTTTTGGAACCCGAAAGATCCCTATGACCAGGACAAAACCGACCGCTGGCACAAAGGCGTGGTCAGCAGCTCAGAACGCCTGGACAAGGGCATCGTGGATATGGAATTTCCGCGCGACCGCAACGATTTTATGCCGGCGCGCGAAGGCGTATACCTGCATAACCTGCGCCACATCACGCAGCCCGAAGTGAAGGACGTGCGTACGTTTCTGTAACCCGCAGAACCGAATGGAAACCCGTTAAGGATGAATATGAATATCAAACGTTTAACCGCTTTACTCGCCTGCTTGCTCTGCCCTTTTGCTTTGCAGGCCGCGCAGGGGGACCCCATCAGCCTGGAAACCATGATTATTGACGTCCCCACCGCCGAAACTTTTGACCGCTACCAGGCCTCCTTTTTAACCCGCGCCTACGACCACGGCACGGTGATGGAAAGCATAGACTTCGGCGTCTACCCCCGCATTAACATCGGCGTAAGCATTGCGGCGCACGAACTGCTGGGCTCGTCGGACGATGTACGCGTGCTGGACCCGGACTTCCAGGCCAAATGGAAAATTTACGACGGCAGCCTCTACCTGCCCGCCATCGCCATCGGCTACGACGGCCGCCGCTACGGCTACGGATACAACGAGCACCGCGTATATGCCGACACCAAAGAATACTTGGATGACCGCAAAGGCGGCTACTTAACTTTAACGCGCGAAATCATCGTGCCGGGCCTCAACGCCACGGCCGGGATGAACTTTTCCGACTTTGACTGGGACGAACTCTACTGGTTCACCGGCATGTATTACAACCTGGGCGACAAAGTGGGCCTGCTCGCGGAATGGGACAATATCCGCAATATGCGCGACTCCCGCCTAAACCTGGGCGCACGCTTTTACCTGCACCCCTCCCTGGCGCTGGACGCGGCCGTGCGCCGCATCGGCCGCGGAGACGAAAGCGAACGTATTCTACAAATCCGCTACGTAACCAATTTTTAAGAGGAATTTATGAACCAGCCCCCACAGCAGCAGCAATTTAAAAGAAAGACGATTTTCATCAAGAAAAATCTCCAGCTGCGCTATATGATGCTGATTATTCTAAGCGTGCTGTGCGGGCTGGCGATTATGACGTTTGAACTCACGGCCACGCTGGACGAACTGTTTGACGCTTATCCCGTCCTCGTACAGCCCATTTACGACGAATTTATCCCCATCGCCGCCAGTTTCTTTTACAAAATCGCCATTTACCTGCTTTTCGTGGTGCTTATTTCCGCCATCCTTTCCCACAAAATGGCCGGCCCCGTGTACCGTTTTGAACAGACCTGCAAAGCCATCGCCAAAGGGGATTTTTCCCAGCGCGTTCATCTGCGCCAGGGCGACCAGCTGGTTGAACTGCAGGACGAATTTAACAAAATGATGGACCGCGTGGAAGCGGAAATCAATAAAAATAAACAGAAGTAACCGGGGGTTTTACCTATGAAAAAAATTCTGGCGCTGCTGCTGGCGCTGATATGCGTGCAGACCGTTTACGCGCAAAAGGAGTACGGACTTAAATTTTCCAGCCTGATTAACGACAACCTGACGCTGGAAAACGCCATCCGCCTGGGCCTGGAAAATAATTCCGCCTTTCTTACCGCCAAGCAGGAAATCATCATCGCCGAACAGAAAGTAAGCGAAGCGAAATTCCGCTACCTGCCGCAGTTTTCCCTGCAGGGCACGGCCACCTGGTACGATTTGGACTACCCGATGGTCCTGCCCGATTCCGTGGCCAACCGCTTTCTGCCCGGCAACGGCCTCTACGGCGACAAAGACCAATTCTACGGCGTAGGCGTAACCGCCACGCAGTACCTCTATTCCGGCGGCCGGATTAACGGCACGCTTAAAATGGCGCGCGCCAATTTAAAACAGGTGCAAAGCCGGTACGAAATCGTCAAAAACGCCGTCGTGCTGGACATTAAAAAATCTTTCACCGGCCTGCTTTACGCCCAGCACAACGCCAAACTCACGCAGGAAGTGCTGGCCCTGAGTGAAAAATGGTATAAACACCCGACGGGCGACCTGTGGAACAAAATCCGCATCCGCGCCCTGCTGGCCGATTTAAAAAGCAAACGCAACCAGGCCGAAAGCGAACTGAAAAAAGCCCAGCTCGCCATGCTGGTCAGCTTAAACAAAGAGCTTAATTCGCGCGTAACGATTAAAGGGGATTTTGCTCCCGTCAAAACCGACTGGGACCTGCCGCACTTAAACCTGTGGGCCATGGAATTCCGCCCGGAATTAAAATCCGCCATTTACGCGCTGGAAGCCGATAACATCGCCATAGACCTCGCCCTGTCCAAACGCTACCCGGACGTCATTTTAAACGCTTCTTACGAACAGCTGGGCGTGAACAGTTTAGACGACGTCAACAAACAGGTATCGCTGGCCGTGCGCCTGCCGATTCCGTATAACTTCTCCGAGCAAATCGCCGAAAAGAAAGCCGAACAGCAAAAAAGCTCCCTGCGCCGCGCGGCTATTGAAGACAAAATCCGCGTACAGGTGGCCGAAAGCTTTGAAAATATGCTGTTCTGGCAGACCGAAGTGCTGGACCGCCAAACCGCTTACAATGAACTCAACACGCTCCTGACGCAGGCGGCCAAAAACACCCCCAAGACGGGAACGGCCCCGCTGGAAGCGTTGCAGGATTACCTCCAGGCGGCCCAAGGCTATTTTCAAGCCGTGCGCAATAACGCAGTGGCTAAAGCCGAACTGGAATGGGCCATCGGCCAGGATTTGTAATGAACGCTTTTCTGCGGCGGGCTTTCGGGCTTGCGCTTTTAATTCCTCTGCTGGCGCTTCCGTCCGCCGCGCTCCAGGTGCAGACGGATGACGAAATTCTGCGCGATTTTATGTGGGAGAATTTCACTTCGCTCCCGCAAAAAGACCGGCCCAAAATCGGTCTGGCGCTCTCGGCCGGCGGCGTACGCGGCTTTGCGCACGTGGGCGTGCTGGAAGCGCTGGACAATGCCGGTATGCCCATTGATATGATTTCGGGCACCTCCATGGGTTCCGTGGTGGGCTCGCTTTACGCCGCGGGGCTTCCCACCGAACGACTGTGGGAAATCAGCAACCATATGACGATGGACAAAATCACGCCTGATTTTAACGTGATGGGCCTCCTGCGTTTTCTGTTTGCCCGCCGACTGCCTTCTTCGGCCAACCTGACCACTTTTTTCCACGACCAGCTGGGCGATATGCGCTTTGAAGATTTACAAATTCCGTTCACCTGCGCCGCCATGGACATTAAAACCGGCGAACGCGTGGTGTTTGATTCGGGCCCGCTGGCCATTGCCGTGCGCGCCAGCATGAACCTGCCCGGCGTATTTGAACCCGTGCATTACCGCCACCGGGCTCTCGTAGACGGGGCCGTGGTGGACTACCTGCCCGTGGAATCGGTTAAACTGATGGGGGCGGACTATATTATCGCGTCCGTTACGCCGCCTGATTTTTATTCCAATACGCCCAAATCCGTAGCCGCCTATCTGCTGCGCGTGGGCGACGTGCGCGGCGCGGCGATGATTGAAGAATCGGCCCAAAAAGCCGATTTTGTGCTTACCAACCGCGTGCTGGACATCGGCACGCTGGAGCTGGACAAATTACACAAGGCGGGCGAAGTGGGTATCAAAGAAGCCAACCGCCACTTGGGGGAATTGCAGGAGAGCATCCTGCTTTTTGCATTGCCATATGTTTTTAAACCGTAATCTTTTACCGCTTGCGCTGTGCGCGCTGCTGCTGGGCGGATGTTCCACGTCCCAGACGGGTTTTCTGGGCCTGGCTCCGGCGGGAGACCGCCGGGATTACATCTATGCCCGCGACTTATACGCCCAACAAAACTACACCAAGGCCATTGAAGAGCTGACCGAATACATCTACAAAACCAAAAACGTCAAACGCCGCGAAGCGCGCGCCTACCGCCTGCTGGGAATGAGCTACGAACAGCTGGGCGATTTAAGCAAAGCGCTGGAAGTGTATTTGGAAGCGTTGGAATTTCACCCCAACAATGTACCGCTTTTACTGGCCGCCGCCAGCCTCTACCAGCGTACGGATTTGACGGACCGCTCAATGGAGCTCTACGAACGCGCGCTGGCGCAGGAACCCAATAATTTAGAAGCCCTGGCCGGCCAGGCCGCCAACTACAGCGCCATGGGTTTCTACTCCAAGGCCCGTTCGTTCTACGACAAATTTTTTGAGTTAAACCCCGAAGCCGGGCCGCAATACCGCGCGCGCTACGCCTATACGTTTCTGCGCCAGCGCAATTATCAAGACGCATTCATCCACATCACGATGGCCCTGGCGCAGAACGACCAATCCCCCGATTTCTGGCTTCTAAGCGCCAAAGCGGCGCGCGGGCTCAACCGGCCGCAGGATGCGCTGTCCGATATGGAAGCCGCCCTCGCGCTGGCCCCCAACCGCAAAGATCTGCTGGCCCATAAAGCCCTGTGGCTCTACGAGGCCGGACAATACCGGGAATCCTTCCAAACGGCGGAACGGATTTTGCAGCATGAGCCCGGCAACCAGCTGGCGCTGTTTATTCAGGCGATGGACGAATACTACCTGGGCCGTCCCCAAGACAGCCGCCGCCACATGACGGCCGTGCGCGAGGGCAATAAAGATTCCTTCATCGGCCGGGTGGCGGACAAACTGCTGACAGCCGCGCCCCAACGCTAAATTATTTCTTATGAAACTCCCCGGGCTTACGCCCGGGGTTTCTTCTGTTTCAAAATCTCAGCTTCG
>DCTQ01000075.1:0-23619 GCA_002329395.1 Candidatus Avelusimicrobium alvi
TTTTTTGATAAATTGGGATTATTACCTTATATAAATGGGGGGATATAGCCCGTGCAGAAAAACCTCGGATTTACGCTTATAGAGCTGTTGGTAGTCGTTTTAATTATAGGTATTTTGGCGGCTGTCGCGCTGCCGCAGTATGAGGTAGCGGTGGAAAAAGCACGTCTGGCAAAAGTAATGCCGATGGTCAAATCACTCAAGGATTCGGCCGAAGTGTATTATATGGCAAACGGCGAATATAAAGACGAAGCCTCCACGCTGGCCATTGACGGCCTGCCGGGGTGCACGGAAAAAGCCGTCGGGCACGTGTCATGCCCGGATTCGTGGTTTAATATGCTGACGAACACGCCCAGCCTATACAATGTAGGCGGCTACTCCGGCAAAGAAGGCCAGGCGCGGCTGGGCTACCAGTTGGGACTGGATCATGGCCCGCACGCAGGAATGATATGGTGTCTGGCGGTGCAGAATGATGTGGTAGCCAACCGCGTGTGTAAAAGTATGGGCGGGACGGTATTTGGCAGCGGTTCGGAAGGCGGTATGAAAGGCGGCGCGGTAACGGTGTACCGGCTGAACCCATAAGCGTTTTCTTTAAATTAAAAACCCGCCGGAACGCGGGTTTTTAATTGTTATCTTACGCAGGCTTATTTAGTTTCACGCGCCACAAATACTCAATGTTCCCGTGCGTGCCTTTTATGGGGCTTTCCATTACTTCGCCCGAGGCGCCGCCGTATTTTTCTTTTAAATGTTCTTCAAAAAAATCCTGCACGCGCCGAATGGCGAGCTGGCGGTTTTCGTCGGTTTTGACGATTCCGTGCGGCACCTGTTTGGGTGTGAGTTCAAACTGCGGTTTAATTAAAAATACAATTTCCGCCTGCGGCGCCATTACTTTAAACAGCGGTTCCATAATCATCGTAAGCGAAATGAAAGACACGTCCACCGCCGCAAACTGCGGGGGCTCGTCAAATAAATCCGCCGTCATATAGCGTGCGTTGGTTTCGGGTTTAAAATGAAAATTTTTATAGCGGCGCATCTCGTCGGCCAGCTGGCCTTTGCCCACGTCCACGCCGTACACGTCTTTGGCCCCGGCCTGAACCATACAGTCCGAAAATCCGCCCGTCGCTACGCCGATATCCACGCATACTTTGTTTTGGATATCAATGTTCCAGGCTTTCAGCGCGCCGGCCAGTTTCAGCCCGCCGCGCGACACATAGGGGCAGGATTTTTCTTTAAGCGCAATCACGTCTTCGGGCAGGACGGTGCGGTCGGCGCGCGTGTCGGGATCGCCGTTTACCAGCACTTCCCCCGCCATGATGGAAGCCTGCGCGCGGTTGCGGCTTTGGAAGAAGCCTTTTTCCACCAGCGCCATATCCAGGCGCAGTTTTTTATTCGCCATCCGTTTCCTCGGCCAGTTCCGTGTCAAACGGCTGGGTGATGAGTTCCGCGCCTTTCTTTTTCAGCTCTTCCACTTTAAATTTTACCGTTTCCAGCTTTTGCGACAACTCTTTTGACAGCGCCACCCCTTCCTCAAACAGTTTGACGGACGCGTCCAAATCGGTCTGTTCTTCTTCCAGCTTGGCGACGATTTCTTCCAAGCGCGAAAGTTGTTTTTCAAAATTAAACTTGCTTGCCATAATGCCTCACTTTACTTCGGAATGTATCATGCCGTCCTGCACCTGGATGTAAACGGTTTGGCCCGGCTGCGTCTGCCCCACGCGGCTGATGACGGAACCGTCCGCACTGCGGGTAATGCTGTAGCCGCGCTTTAAAACGGCCTGCGGCCCCAGGGCCGAAAGCTGGTTTTTGGCCAGCGAAAAACGGTGCGTAAACGCCGCCAGTTTGTCTTTCCACGCCGCATCCAGCGCGGCGGTTAAATCGTCCAGTTCCTGCTCTTTGGCCTGCGTCAGCGTTTCGGGGTGCGTAAGCACGCGGCTGTTTACGGCCAAATCAAAGCGGCGTTTGGCGCGTTCGTAAAACAGGCTGACCGATTGCAGCAACCGCTTTTGGAGCTGGGCGATATACCCCTGCGTATTCTGCGAGTTTTGCACCACCAGTTCCGCCGCGGCGGAGGGGGTGGGGGCGCGCAAATCGGCCACAAAATCGGCGATGGTAAAATCCACCTCGTGCCCCACGCAGGAAATAACCGGGATGTTGCTTTTAAAAATGGCGCGCGCGACAATTTCTTCGTTAAACGCCCACAAATCTTCTATGCTTCCGCCGCCGCGGCCGACGAGCAGTACGTCCACCGCCGGTTTAAAACGGTTTAAATCTTCTATCGCCTGCGCGATCTGTGGCGCGGCCTCGTCCCCCTGCACCAGTACGGGCGCCACGATTACTTCCAAATGCGGGCTGCGGCGTTTTAAGACGGATAAAATATCGCGCACGGCCGCGCCGGTGGGGGAGGTTACCACGCCGATGCGCTGAGGATAGGCCGGAATTTCTTTTTTATGTTCGGGGGCGAACAGCCCTTCGGCTTCCAGCTTCTTTTTGAGTTTTTCAAATTCCAAAAACAAGTTGCCTTTAGCCAGCGCTTCCACCGTTTTAACAACGATTTGGTACCGTCCTTGCTTGGCATAGCAGGACAGGCTGCCCCACACGCGCACCTGCACCCCTTCCTGGAGTTCAAACGCGTATTTGCGCGCGTCCCATTTAAACATTACGGCGGAAAGCAGGGCCTCGCGGTCTTTTAAATCAAAATACACGTGCCCGCTGGCGGCCTCGCGCAGATTGCTCACTTCGCCTTCTACAAACACGTCGCGGAACACCCCTTCCATCATTTGTTTGACGGCGAGCGTAATGGCGGTAACGGTAAAAACCTGGCCTCTAAACGGTGCTTCGGGCTCCATTTATTCTCCTTTGATTTTTTTCAGGCGTTCAATCAGCGCGGCTTCTTTGCCCAGCGTGCCGGGTTCAAAAAACCGGACGGGGGAAGGCATATAAAGCTGTTTGACGTAGTGGTTTGGAAATTCGTGGGCGTATTTGTAGCCGCGATTTTTCCCGCCGGAGCGCAGGTGGTCCGGCACCGGGCGGTATTTGCCTTCGCGCACTTCCTGTAAGGCCGCGTTTACGGCGTTATAGGCGGAATTGCTTTTGGGGCAGCAGGCTACGTAAATGGCGGCATGGGCGAGGGGAATGCGTACTTCGGGCATACCCAACACTTCGGCGGCGTTAAAAGCGGCCTGGGCAATCATCAGGGCGGCGGGTTCGGCAAGGCCTACGTCTTCGCTGGCGCAGATTAAAATACGCCGAGCGATAAAGCGCGGATCTTCCCCGCTTTCCAGCATGCGGGCCAGCCAGTAGACGGCGGCGTCCGGGTCCGAGCCGCGCATAGATTTAATAAAGGCGGAAATGATATCGTAATGTTCGTCGCCTTTTTTGTCGTAATTTAAATGCCGCCGCTGGATGCATTCTTTGGCGGTGTTTAAATCAATATGTTTTAGATTGTCTTTGCCCGGCTGGGTGGTAACGAACGCCAGTTCCGCGGCGTTTAGCATTTTGCGGCTGTCGCCGTTGGCCTGGGTGATGAAGTATTCTGCGGCGTCGTCGTCAATTTGGGCTTTTTCTTTTTCGGCGGCGCGGGTTAAAATTTTAAGCAGGTCCGCGTCTGCCAGCGCTTTAAATTCAAATACGGAAAAGCGCGACAGAAGCGCGGTGTTGATGTAGAAATACGGGTTTTCGGTCGTAATGCCGATGAGGATGATGTCGCCTTTTTCCACGGACGGCAGAAGTACGTCCTGCTGGGTTTTGTTAAAGTGGTGGATTTCATCCAAAATAACCAGGGTGCGTTTTTGGTCAAATGTCGGGGTGCGTGCGCGGTCGCGCGCTTCTGCCAGCACTTTTTTGATGTCCGCCACGCCGGCGGCGGCCGCGTTTAGCTCCACGGTGTACGCCTGCGTGCGCGACGCGATATACCGCGCCGTGGCGGTTTTGCCACAGCCCGGCGGGCCGAAGAAGACGGCGGATTTAATCATGTCCGCTTCCAGCAAACGCCGCAACATTTTGCCCGGCCCCAGCAAATGCGGCTGTCCGGCAAAATCTTCCAGTGTTTTCGGCGCCTGGCGCGCGGCCAGCGGGATAGTGGTTTGTTCTTCGTCCAGTTCCATAAAATTTATTTGTGCGGCGTATCCAGGGCGGATTTAAGTTTTAAAATCAGGTCATCCACGCGGGATTCTTCTTCCTGCCGCTTTCCGCCTTCGTTTTGGGTTTGCAGGTACGCCTGCGCGGCAAAGTGCAGGGCGGCCATCAGGGCTTGTTTCAGCGTGTCAATTTCACCCTCTTCCTGGAGTTTTTGCATATATTTGTCCACGGAAGCGGCCAAATCGGCCAGTTCCACCATCCCCAGGCCCGAGGATTCTATATCCAGAGCAATGCGCTTTATTTCCACTTGTACAATGTCTTTTGGCATATAAAGTATTGTAACTTTTTTCCTTCTTTTTTTGTGGGAACAAAAAGAAGCAAAAGAGTCTTCTTACTTTTTGCATCGGCAAAAAGTAACAAAAAACTCGCTGCCCGGGCTGAGGGGCGAATTACGGCAAACAGCCGGGCGGATGCGGAGAAAAGGGGAAAACCGTTCAAAACGGGGAATTTTCCCTATACAGCCGCCTAAAATACTATAATAAAATATATGACTATCACCGAATTTAAATCCGCCTGCTTAGCTATTGAGCAGGAATATAAGACCAAAATCGGCCAAGCCGCCGATTTGGCCGCCGTGGAAGAATTGCGCGTGGCCGCCCTGGGGCGCAAAGGCGCGCTTACCGAACTTTTAAAAGGCCTGAAAGATTTTTCCATTGAAGAAAAGAAAGAAGCCGGCCCGCTGGGCAATGCGTTAAAAGCGTCTCTTGCCGCGGCGCTGGACGAAAAAACCGAGTTTTTTGCCGCCAAAGAAATCAACGACGAGCTCAACAAAACCGATTTGGATTTAACCCTCCCCGGCTATCCCGTGGCCAAAGGCCACCGCCATCCGCTTTCCGTGGCGCAGGACCGTATGACGTCTATTCTCTCCCGCCTGGGCTTTGAGTGGGCCGAAGGTCCGTGGGTGGAAGATGAAAAACACAATTTTGATTTGCTCAACATCCCGCTCCACCACCCGGCGCGCGACGCGCAGGATACGTTTTTTGTGGACGGCAAAATGCCGCTTGTACTGCGCACGCATACGTCCAATGTGCAAAGCCGGTATATGGAAAAACACAAACCGCCGCTGCGCATTATGGCCCCGGGTCGCGTATTTAGAAACGACAGTCTGGACGCCACCCACAGCCCCGTGTTCCATCAAATTGAAGGGCTGTATGTGGATAAACACGTCAGTCTGGCCGACCTCAAGAGCGATTTGTCCGCCTTTATGAAAGGCTTATTCGGCAACAAGGCCGAAATCCGTTTCCGCCCGTCGTTCTTCCCGTTCACGGAACCCAGCGTGGAAGTGGACGTAAAATGCGTATTCTGCCAGGGCAAAGGCTGTAATGTGTGCAAGGGCAGCGGCTGGATTGAAATGCTGGGCGCCGGCGTGGTGCACCCCAACGTGCTTCGCAACTGCGGCATTGACCCCGAAGAATACAGCGGCTACGCGTTCGGCATGGGCGTGGAACGCCTGGCGATGATGATGCTGAACATCAAAGACATCCGCACGTTTTACGAAAACGATTTGCGCGTACTCAAACAATTCTAAGGATTTTGACAAATGAAGATACTTTATTCCTGGCTGAAAGATTTTATTGACATTGACCTGACTCCCGAAGAGCTGGTTAAAAAACTGACCGATCTGGGCATTGAAGTCGCTTCCGTGGAAACCACGGGCGCGGACTTTGAAGGCGTAAACGTGGCTCAAATCGTTAAGATTGAAGACCACCCCAATTCCGACCACCTGCATTTGGTAACGCTGGACCTGGGTGGCGGCAAAACGCAGCGCGTGGTGTGCGGCGCGCCGAATGTGGCCGTGGGGCAGAAAGTGCCGCTGGCGCGCGTAGGGGCGCGGCTGGGCAAAGAAGTGCTAAAGCCCGCCGTCATCCGCGGCGTGGAATCGGAGGGAATGATTTGCTCGTCCGACGAGCTGGGCCTGACGCAGACCCGCGCGCGGGGCATTATGGTGCTGGATGAAAGCCTGGAACTCGGCACGGACGTTTCCACGCTTTACGGCAAGCCGGACTCTTTGTTTGATTTGGAAATTACGTCTAACCGGCCGGACTTGCTGTCCCACCTGGGCGTGGCGCGCGAATTGGGTGCGCTGCTAAACAAGCCCGTCAAACTGCCGGAAGTAAAAGAAATCAAGGGCGAAGGGAAATCCCTGGAGATTGAGATTCAAAACCCGGAAGGCTGCCCGCGTTACACGGGCCGGATTATCCGCGGCGTGAAAAACGCCGAATCGCCGGAGTGGATGAAACAGCGCCTGGCCGCCATGGGCCTGAACCCGAAAAACGCGCTGGTGGACGTAACCAACTATGTGATGTTTGAGCTGGGCAACCCGCTTCACGCGTTTGATTTGCGCGAAGTGGAAGGCGATAAAATCATCGTGCGCAACGCCGAAGAAGGCGAAAAATTCACCGTGCTGGGCGGCCGGGAGCTGACGTTAAACAACGCCTGCCTGATGATTGCGGACGGGAAAAAAGCCACCGCGCTGGCCGGCATTATGGGCGGGCTGAACAGCGGGATTAAAGAAGACACGCAGGATATTTTTATTGAAGTGGCGTATTTTAACCCGCCGACCGTGAACAAGACGGTCAAAAAATTTGCAATTTCGTCTGATTCGTCCCAGCGTTTTGAACGCGGCACGGATATTGAGGGCGTTACCCTGGCCATGCGCCGCGCGACCGATTTGTTCACGCAAATCTGCGGCGGCACCGCCTCGGAAGTAAACGACGTTTATCCCGTGAAATACGAAAACCCGGCGGTTGCGTTCACCCCGGCGGAAATTAATTCCATTCTGGGGGCGGACATCCCGGAAGAACGCTTAAAAGAAATTTTCTCGCGCCTGGCCGCCGAGTTCCATGCGGACGGCGACAAATGGACGTTTAAAGCGCCCGCGCACCGCCGCGATTTAAACCACAAGTGGGACCTGGCCGAAGAAGCCGCGCGTTTTGCCGGCTATGATATGATTCCCGTCAGCGAAACCAAGGCCAGCCTGTCGTTTGCCGATAATCCGAAAGGCATTGACATCGGCAAACAGTTCGCCGGCGCGTTAATCGGCGCGGGGTTCTGCGAATGCAAAAACATTGATTTTTTGGGCGAGAAAGAATTAAAAACGTTTGGTTTTGACCCCAAGTTCTGCATCAAAATTAAAAATGCGCTGGCGCAGGGATGGGATTATCTGCGCCCGACGCTGCTGCCCTCTTTGCTTAAAAACGTGGAAAGCAATTTGCGTTTCGGCAACAGCAACCTGGCGCTTTTTGAAACGACCAAAACGTTCCAGTCCGTGAAGGGCTTCCCGGTGGAAGGGTATGCCGTGTCCGGCGTGCTGAGCGGCACGCTGGAGCAGGAAAAATTCTTCGGCGCGCCGGAACGCCCGGTGGATTTTTACTGGTTAAAAGGGCTGATGCAGGCGCTCCTGGGCGGAGTGGAAGGCGTGTCGTTCGTGCCGTCCAAAACGGCGCCGGTGTATATGCATCCCAAAATTTGCATGGACATTGTGCTCGGCGGCAAAGTAATCGGTTTGTTCGGCAAACTGCATCCGCTTACGCTCAAAGCCTCGGGCATTAAAACGCAGGACGTGTGGGCGTTTGAATTTGCCACCAAACTGATTGAAAAAGCCTTCTCCGCGCAGGATTTTAAACCCGCCAAAGACGTAGCGGTCCTTCCGCCGTCTTTGCGCGATTTGTCCGTCGTGGTGGACGCGGGCGTTTCGTACGCGGCCATTGTCAGCGCGCTGGAAAAGACGCCGCTTGACGTGAATCTGGCGTATCACTTAATTGACCTGTACCAGGGCGAACACCTGGAAGCGGGCAAAAAGAGCGTTACGTTCTCACTGGCGTTCTCCAACCCGGAGCGGACGCTGAAGGATAAGGAAACGGACGAAGCGTTCAACCGCATTGTGGAACAGCTGCGCGCGCAGGTGGGGGCCGAGCTGAGATAATATGCAGGAAAAACTTAAACAGCTGGAACTTTTGGTGTCGCAGACGCTGGCCCGGCAGAAGGATTTGCTGGGCGAGAACGCCGCGCTGAAGGCGCGCGTGCGCGCGCTGGAAGACGGCGTGGAAAAGCTGAAAGAAACCGAAAGCGAACTGCGTGCGTTTAAAGAATGGAAAAAGAACGCGCAGACCGTTTTAAAACGGCTGGCCGCCAAGCTGGATAAGGAAATCGCCAAAGTAAAAGAAGACGAGAAAAAAATCGTTTGATTGTTTGGCGGATATTTTATGATGAAACGGGACCTTGTTAAAAGGTCCCGTTTTTTGCGGATAATGTGTTGTGTGTAAAGCTTATGCGGCGGGCGCCATGGCGGCTTTCACTTCGGGGCCCATAGCGGAGGGCATACCCGCCTGGTTTACGCACACCAGCGTGGTTTTGCCTTTGGTGCACAGCCGGCCGTTTTGGTTGGTGATGATGTTTTCAAACACGATTTTAATGTCCGACACCTCGAGCACTTTGGTGGATACGTCAATCACGTCCGCGTAGCGTACGGGATATTTGTATTCCACTTCCTGCCGGGCCACCACAAAATATAAACCGCGCGCCATAAGCGCCGGCACCGAGAAGCCTTTTTCGGCCATATAAAGCGTGCGGGCTTCTTCAAAAAATTTTAAATAGTTGGCGTAATACACCACGTTGCCGCAGTCCGTATCGTGGTAAAAAATGGTTTTTTTCATATTATTCTCCGATGATTTTAATTAAAATCCGCTTGTTGCGCTGTCCGTCAAATTCGCCGTAAAAAATGGTTTCCCACGGGCCAAAATCCAGCCGTCCTTTGGTTACGGCCACCACCACTTCGCGCCCGAGGAGCGTGCGTTTTAGGTGGGCGTCGCCGTTGTCTTCCCCGGTCAGGTTATGCTGGTATTTGTCCGCGCCGTACGGGGCGAGCTGTTCGGTCCAGCGCAGGAAATCGGCGTGCAGGCCGCGTTCGTTGTCGTTGATAAACACGCTGGACGTAATATGCATGGAGTTCACCAGGCACAGCCCTTCCCGAATGCCGCTTTTTTCCAGCGCTTCTTCCACCTGCGGCGTAATGTTGACGATTTGATAGCGTTTGTCCGTGCAAACGGTTAGATATTGCGTATAAGATTTCATATAATTAAATTATACTTGATATAGGGGACTGAAAAAACCGTCCGATTTGTTACAATAAGCGTATGAAGAAAGAAGAACTGATGAAGCTTTTGCGTAATCCCGCCAAATACCGCAAGGCCAAGCAGGCCGCGCGCAAAGAAGCCGCGCCCGAGGCCGCAGCGGCCCAGGCGGCCAAAAAAACGCAGGATATGCTCCTGACCGCGGTGGGGATTTCCGTCGTGGCGCTGGTGCTGGTTACGCTGGTGGTGATTCTTTCCGCCAAAAAACGCGCGGACAATTTAACCGCCGCCCTGGACCCGGAACAGGTAAAAGGCCTGGCGGTGGCGGAAGCCGAATTTAACCCCAATACGGGCGTAACGTACGTACAGGTGCAGGAAGGGCAGGACCGCAACGTGGCGGTGAGCAACCTGGGTTCCACGCTGCCTATTATCAGCCGGTTTAACTACAAAGCGTTTACGCCTAAAAATTATGAAATTATCGGCGCGGCCCCGTGGGCGCTGACGACCAACTTCGCCTCCAACCTGACCGACCCGGATTTGATGCGCTATCTGCTTTCCAACGATACGATGATTCAGGCTTTTTTAAACCGCAACGACGTGGCCCCCCTGCTGGAGGACCCGCAGCTGCTGCTGGCGTTTAGCGAAGACAAAAACGCGATGGAAGAATTTTTTGAAAGCGATACGATTAAAAGCGTGCTGGCCGATGAAAAAATGGTGCGCAGTGTGGCGGGCAGCCGGTTTATGAGTTATTTGCTCATCAGCAAAGCCGTCAAGTACTTCCGGGACCGTCCGCAGGAAGCCGCGCGCATTATTGCGGCCAACCCGTATTTAAAAGAGCTTCAGCAAAATCCCCACGTGCGCGTGGCGGTGCTGGAAAACCCGTACCTTAAAAAAATCGCGCCGGTGCTGCTGGCCGGCTCCGCCGAGTCTGCCGCCCAGCCCGCGCAGGCAAAACCTGCGGCGGCGCGTTCCGCCAAGGCTGTTAAAAAATAGCTTGAACGCTGCGGTGTAAATTTGTTATAATTTTAGTGTTGAAGGTAAACAAAGATTTTGCGGGCGTGGTTCAATGGTAGAACGCGACCTTGCCAAGGTTGAGACGAGAGTTCGATTCTCTTCGCCCGCTCCATTTAGAAAGACCCGGAACAAATGTTCCGGGTCTTTTCTTTTGTAAAACCGCCTTTGTAACGGGAACCTCCGGAGGGTGGTGTCTTTTTCCGCGCGCCCGGCCCGGCAGGGCCTAAAAAGGCCTAGGTCCAAATTCCCTTAAAAATGGGTCCAAAGACCCTCGTAAATAATGCCTTAAAAAGGGATACTTAAATAAGAGGTAATTATGAAAAACATTCTTTTTATTTTATTTGTCTGCTTACTGGTTACGGCGGTTCACGCCGAGCCGGACTTTGCCGCGCGTCAGGAACGCCGCCAGCAAATGGTGCACGAATACTTGACCCGCGCCCTGTCCGCGCAGGACCTGAACAAGGAAAACGAATTTGGCGACACGCCCGTTTTCACCGCCGCGCAGAACGGCGACGTCAACGCGATTTTGAGATTTGAAAAACAGGCCCCTTCGGGCGCGTTTGTGCTCAGAACCGGCAAAAACGGCAACAATGTTTTCCACGTGGCGCGCAACGCGCAGACTTTCCAGGCCCTGGCCCGCGTGGTGCGTCATTTTTATCCAAGCGATTACAAAATTAAAATCCGCCAGATGATGAACCAGCGCAACAATCAGGGCGAAACCCCGGTGCATGCGCAAATCAGCTACGGCCGCGCGGATACGTTTGCCGTCGCCTTTCCGTACACGGATTTGTATGACAAAATGATGAACGTGAAATCCAAATTAAACAAAGGCGGGCTGGTGGCCGAAGTGGCCAAAACCGAAGCCGCCGCCGTGGCCGAAATGAGCAAAGACGCCAGCGGCCGCACCATCGCCCAGGCCGCGCGGGACAATGCTTCCGCCCCGGGGATGGAAAAAGTCATCGCGTTCTTTCACGAAAACGCCTCTTATTTATAATTTATTCCCCTGTCCTTCTCATACCCCCACACCTCCGGCACCCCCCCGGAGGTGTTCCATTTATAAGCAAAAACCCGGACAGGGTCTCCGTCCGGGTTTGTTGCGTAACGGCCAGCTTAGCTGAAGAACTTAATGGAGTTGGGCAGGATGACGTCTTCCATCACCCCGAGGGCAAACGAGTCCGTCATTCCGGCGATGTAGTCGGCGATGACGGTGTCTATTTGGGTCGGATCTTCGCGGTAGACGTTTTTCATGGATTTCATATAATTGGCGAATCCGCGCGCGGTCTGTTTGCCTTCTTTGGCGTAGGCGTCGTAATCAAAACCGTAACGTTTAAAAATCACGCGGAAGTAGTCAAACAAATCGCGGATACATTTATCAATGGTTTCTTTGCGCTGGCGCATTTGCTCGTTGTGGTAAATGCGTTCGTAATTAAAGGTGCGCAGTTCGGAAATCAGGCCGAATTTATCGTCCGAAAAACCGATGCAGTCGCGGTCCTTGGAGTGGTTGATCAGGTCCAGCGTGAGCGTGTTGATGATTTCGCCGTTGGATGTGCCGATTTCTTCGCGCACGTGCCGGGGGATATCCGCCGTGGTGATAAGGTCCGCCTTGATGGCGTCTTCAATATCGCGCCCCAGGTAGGCGATTTTGTCCGACAGGCGCACAATGCAGCCTTCGTATGTGGAAGGCATTTGGTTGCGCCCGGTGATTTTTTCCAAATCGTTGGGGTTGCCGGCGGGGCGGAGCCGGTTGTTGGCAAAGTCTTCCCCGCAGTGGCAGATGATGCCGTCTTTCACGGCAAACGTCAGGTTTAATCCTTCGCCGTAGTTGGCCAGGTGCTCCACCACGCGGTAGCTGTTGAGTTCATGCAAAAAGCGGTGGGGGCGCAGGCACGCGTCAATCGCGCGCTCCCCTTCGTGGCCAAACGGCGCGTGGCCGATGTCGTGCCCGAGGCCGATGGCGTAGGCCATATCCTCGCTGAGTTCCCAGTTCCCGCTTTTATTCAGGCCCCGGCAGATGGTGGCCGCGATGGTGGCCACGTGCAGTACGTGTTCTATGCGGGTGCAGATATGGTCGTTATTGGGCGCAAAAAACACCTGCGTTTTGTGTTTTAAACGCCGAAACGGCAGGGAATGGATGATTTTCGTTTGGTCGCGGAAGTATTCGTCGCGCAAATCGGGCGTGTGCGGATGGGTGCGGCGCAAATAGATTTCGTCCTTAAACGGATTTTTTATCATAAAATTATGATACCATAATATAGAAGGCCCCCGCACGGGCCGCAGGAGCAGAAATGACCGATATTCCCGCCGTTTATGCAGGAAGTTTTGACCCCGTAACCAACGGACATATGGACGTAGCCCGCCGCGCGCGCGACGTGTTTGGCTCGGTTGTCGTGTTGCTGATTGGCAACGGATGCAAGCGGCCGCTGTTTGACGAAGCGGAGCGGCTGGCCCTCTTGCAGGAAGCGTTTAAAGGGGAACGGGGAATTCGGGTGGAGCACGCCCGGGGCCTGCTGACCGATTATTTGAAAGCCAATAACCTGCGCGTGTTGGTGCGCGGTCTGCGCGGCGCGCCGGATTTGGAACATGAACTGTTAAACGCGCATTACAATAAACTTTTCTATTCGCAGGCGGAGACGGTATTCCTGCCGGCGCGGGCCGAATACGGGTTTTTAAGCTCGTCGGCGGTGCGCGAAGCGGTGCGTTACGGGGCGGATGTGTCCCCGCTGGTGCCTGCCTGCGTGGCGCGGGCGTTAAAAGCCAAACTGTCCGACTGACATTTTTATAAAAACACTCTTCCCGGCGGCCCAATAAGCCCCGGGCTTTTTTGTGCCCCGACGGCATATAATGTAAAAGGCCTAGTGTTAAAATGGGCCTTTTATCCGGTTGCCCGGTCCCGCCAAGTTTACTAAAATATATATGGAGACGGATAAAAGGAGCCTTTGAATGTACTGCGCCAGAATGCAAAAATTTGCGTGCCAGTGCTTGCCCCAGCGGTTAAAACCGCAGACGGCGGGGTACACGGCCGTTTTCCTTAATTCCGCCTCTCTTGTCCCTTCCCTTTTCCTTCAAGTTTTCAGAAATATCCAAGCCGTTTCCTATTCCATTTATCTGCAGTGTCAATCAGTCCCATTTTCATATAGGGCCAAAAACCGAATTCATCTAGGTCTTTTGGCCCTATTTTTTTACCGTGGCATTTTGAATAATTTAATAGAGGAGAAATTATGAAAACATTACTGTCGCTGTTATTAAGCGTAAGTATTTTGGTCAGCAGCGTTACCCCGTCGCTGGCGCAGCTCATCCCTGCCGGCCGCCAAGTGGTTAAGGGTGTGGTGCAAAGCGGCGCCGAAGCCGCCGCCGGCCGCACCGGCAAACAACTGCTGGAAGGAGCGGTTAAACAGGGTATTTCCGCCAGCCCGTCCGTCGCTGCCGCCGCCCGTTTCTCCTCTTCCGCGTCTTCCGTGCCGTTGGTTTCCGGTGTTCCCGCGGTTTCCTCCGTTGCTTCTTCCGATTTACGCCTGGCGGTGGACCGCACCATCCAGCAGCAGCTGGCCCTGACCGGCAACGATATCCGCGCTTTAGTCAAAGCCGGCGAGGTGGAAGGCCTGGCCGCCCGNNCGTATTTTAACCCATTCCAATCCCGCTTTCCGCGCGGGGCTTTTGCGCAACGAATTTGTAACGCTTTCCTTAAAAGGCGGCGCCACGGCGGACCAAATCGCCCAAGCCGTTAAATTCTACCGCGGCGATATCGTCGCCGCTTCTGATGCTTTTGCCCGGCTGCCCGAGGGGGGGCTGGCTTCCGTCCTGCGCGTACTGGCCGATAAAAACCATTCCGCCTATTCCGCCGTTTTGCAGTGCCACGGCGCATTGGCCGATGCGGGGGCCCTGGGCCTGTTAGGCTCCAAAGCCGACGCCGCCGCGCTTCTCCAGTTTTACAAACAAGCTTCCCAAAGCGTTTTTAAAGACTCCGCCGCCGTCATCGCGGCGCGCGGCTTGCTGCGCCAGGGCGCTTATAAAGAACTTTCCGAGCTGGCCGCGCTGGCCAAACCCGAAGGCGCGTTCTGGACGGCGCTTTCGGCCTTTGCCAAAGAGCAGGGCCTGCCCGTTGAAATCAGCGCGCTGCCCGCGGCTCAGCCGGCGCAAGTTCCCGCCGAATTATCCGGATTTCTGAAATCGGGCTGCCCGCCCAACGGTTTAAACGCCGACGTTTCCCGCCAGGCTACCGAAGCGTGGCTGGCCCTGGGGTCCGTTAAACCCGCCGTCCGCCCGGCGGCTCAGCCCGTACGGGAGTCCGCTCCCGCGCTGTCCGTAGAACTGCCGGAAGTAACGCTGGCGGGCGCCGACTTGTCCCTTTCTCCGATGTCCGTCCCCGCCGGGACGGGCGCCGAACCCGCGGCGGAAACGGCCGCCGCTCCGGCCGCGCAAACGCAGCTGCAGCAAAAAACGGTACAATTTTTCGCCAAGAACACGCCCGCCGCTTCTTCTTCCGCGTCCGGTATGCTCTACAGCGGGCTGCCCATCCCGGAAATGGGCAAAATGTTCAAAAAAGCGGCTTCCTGGATACGCAGCCGCTTCCGCCGGCCGGAACCCGTCGCCCCGTACGAAGAGCCCGGCCTGCATGATGACACCCAAATCCGCGCAGTATATAAAAACCTGCGTTCGCCCGAAGTGCCCGCGTCGGCCGATGAAGTCATCAGCGGCAACGAATTCGGCCCGGTGCCGGTGTCCGAAACCGGGTTCAAGCTGACTTTGGTGGACCAGGGCGGCGTGGAACGCATTTTACCGGTCAATTTGGAAATCAGCAACCGCTTCCGCGTGAAAGGCTACAACCGTATTGCGTTTGCGGTTACGCCCGAATTTAAAAACGGCTACATCGCCGAACTGCGCAACCAGGAACAGGAGCCGCTGCGGATGTCCCACTTCTATATGCGCCTGCAGTCCAACCAGGTGGGCGCGCTGGCCGATTTAATCAGCGCGGCGGGGCTTAGCAAGTTCAGCTTGAAACTGGAAAGCACGCCGGACGTGGCGTATAAAACAATGACCCTGCCGGTATATGATCTTGCCACCTCCGAAAAGCTGCCGCTGGAAGTGGACGTGCCGGTTAAAAGTTTTTCGCCGGATACGCGCCTTGTGATTATGGAAAACGGCGGCTTCGGCATGTTGACCCCCGGCAGCCGGGAGCCGGTCGCCCTGTCCAATTTTTACGTACGCCTGCCGAAGAACCAAATCGGCAATTTTGTGGAAATTTTGAGCTACAGCCCGACGGCTTTTAACGTCTCCGTCCATCCCACGCAAAACCGCGCGGATTTGATTATACGCGACGCGTCGCTGACCAACGTCAGCCTGGGCAAAACGATGGGGCCGGTGGTCAACAACGCGCTGGACATGAACGTCAACACCGCCAACAGCATGATGTTCACCATCAACTATATTCTGCCCGGCCTGGCTTCGCTTTTAACACCGGTGCTTAAAAAATACGGCGAAAAGAAACTGATGGTGCTCTCGTTGGCGATGTCCACCGCCGCCGGTGCGCTTGCCAGCGCGGGCGGCTTCTACGGGTTTGTGGAAGGACTGACGCTGGGTCCCGTTTCCAAGGGTATGTTCATCGCGGCCTTGTTCCTGATGAGCGGCTCCAGCATTTTAAAACAGCTGGTTTCCAATATGCTTATCCGCGCCAACCGCGGCGAAGCTATTTTAGACGCGGCGAAAGAAGCCGTTAAAAAATCGGAAACCGAATTCACCGCCGTTGAAAAACAGGGCTTTGAGCGGATGGGCAGACGCCTGCACGAATTTTTTACCAAAAAATCGGATGTAAGCCTGAAAGATGTGGTGCTCTACAACCTCAGCTTTGTATATAAGAACGTCGGCACGCTGGCCTTTTTGGCCTCCCCGTATCTGATTAACCGCGGCATCCGCTGGGTTACGGGAGTGGATTTGGGGCTGGACTACTCCATCAGCTTCCCGATTTACGCCGTCTACAGCGGCACGGTGGCGTGGAAAGTGTGGCGCGCCAAACTGCGCGACGCATATTCCGCCAAAAATCTGATCCAAAGCCAGCAAATGCTGCAAAACACGCTGGACGCCGGCGTGCGTGTGCTGGCCGGGGCGGAGGGGAAGGTTTCCCATACGCTGGTGGACGATGTGGCGCGCGGGTTTAAAGATTCGCTGGACGCCCTGGTGTTTGCGGATATGAAGCTGGATCCGTCTAAAAAGAAATCCGTTTTGTACGACAAGGCCAAAGCTTCCCTGCTGGCGGATTTGCAGTCCCAATTAATCAGCCGGTATCAGGTGCCGGCGGAACGCGCCCAAGATTTAACCGACCAGGTGCGCGCCTCGCTTTCGGTGCAGGAAAATACGCTGGGCAATATGTTCAAAATGCTCAAAGCGCCGGGCGTAACGGCCCTGGCAAGCGCCATGACGCTGGCCACCGTGCACGAGTTCGTCATTTCCAGCGCTTTCTCCACCACCATGAAAGAGTTGATTAAAGAAGGCGAATTTGCGAACTTCCTGGTGGCCTGCTCGCTGTACGTGCCGCTGATTATGGGCCGCCTGGGCGGCAACGTCATCAGCCGCCGCATCAGCGCGGATACGATGTATATCCTCTGCTCCGGCCTGTCCGCTCTGGGAACGGGTATTATGGCCACCGCGGGCGGGAGCGTGGCGCAGATGATTTCCGGCGCGGCCATAGCCAGCTTTGGCGTAGGCAACTTCTTTACCCAAATGTACGATTATATTATGAACCGCTACCCCAAACAGAACCGTGAACTTTCTTCCATCCTGGCGCTGACGATGGCCCTGGGCGGTATCGGCGCGATTCCGGCGGGGTATCTGGCCTCCGTAACGGGTTTTGACCCGGCGTCCCTGGTGTATGCGGGCGGCGCGCTGGCCGCCAGCTTAATCCTGACGCCGGCCATGATGGCCAAGTCCACGCTGGTGCAGGGCGTAAAATACGAAAGCAAACGGTTATGGGCCGGCGTTAAAAAGCTGTTTAAACGCGGCAACAATAACCATCCGGGCAATTTGGATGACGCCGCATCCGCCCAATAAAATACGTTTTGTTTGATAAAGACCCCGGCGATGTTTCCCCGGGGTCTTTTTTATCCGCCGCTGTTGTCGTAAACCCGGCGTGTTCCGGCCGGAAATTTTCAGGGGAACAAGCCAAGGGTAACAAAAAACCGGGCGCACCGTAAAGATGCGCCCGGTTTGGTTTACAGAGGGTTTTATTCCATAAAATGCTGCCGTCCGCTGACGATGGACTCCGCGCGCATTAAAGACGCGTCTATGTTTTTGCAGATGTGGTCCTCGCCTATTTTATGCACGAATCCGTATTTTTCAAGCGTCTTAAATACGTGTTTTTGCACGTGCGACAAAATCAGCTGTACGCCGTCTTTCTGGCAGCGCGCGTAAATACGCTCCAGCGCGTGGAAGCCCGTGGCGTCAATGGCGGGCACGCTGCGCATACGCAGGATAAGCACTTTGCAGTCTTTATGGTTTTCCAGGCTGTCTAAAAACTTATTGGCCGCGCCGAAAAAGAACGGTCCGTTGATTTCGTACACGCTTACGTGCCGGGCGATGATTTTGCTGTCTATATCGTCTTTGCGGCGCACTTCGTCAAAAATATCATCGTCGGTATTTTTGATTTGGTAGACGTCGGCCATACGCTTCATAAACAGCACCGCCGCCAGCACGAGGCCGAACTCAATCGCCACCACCAGGTCTTCCACCACGGTTAGGGTGAAGGTGGTAAGCAGGACGGCGATGTCGCTGGCCGGCGCTTTAAAAAGCGCGGTAAACGAACGCCAGTCGCTCATGCGGTAGGCGACTAAAAACAAAATGGCGGCGAGCGACGTCATCGGAATAAGGCCGATATATTTCATCAGGCACACCATCATAATCAGCAGAAAGACGGAATGCGCCATCCCGGCAACCGGGGTGCGTCCGCCGTTTTCTATATTGGTGGCGGTGCGCGCTATCGCGCCGGTGGCGGGCAGCCCGCCGAACAGCGCGGAAGCCACATTGGCCGCGCCGGTGGCCACCAGCTCCATGTTGGAGCGGTGTTTTTTGCCGATCATACCGTCGGCCACCACGGCGGAAAGCAGGCTTTCAATACCCGCCAGGAACGCGATGGTAAACGCGGGCGGGAGGAGCTTGCGCACCGTTTCAAAGCTGATTTCCCCGGGCATATGCGGCATAACCAGCGTGCCGTCCACCTGCCCGAAGGTGGAGGTGATGGTGGCCACGTCCAGCCGGGCGAATTTGACGAGCAGCGTGGTGATGATTAACGCCGCCAAAGACCCCGGAAACGCGCGCCATTTTTTAGGCCAGAAAATAATAATAGCCAGCGTTAAAAGGCCGACGGCCAGCGTCTGCGGGTTAAAGGCGGCCAGGTGGTGGAGGTACACGTCCCACTTGGCGAAGAAATCGCTGGGGATATTTTGCAGGCCCAGGCCGAAAAAATCGTTCATCTGGGTGGAAAACAGCACGACGGCAATCCCGCTGGTAAAGCCGGTGGTGACGGGGTAGGGGATAAATTTAATAAACGCGCCGAATTTCAAAAGGCCCATCAGCATTAAAAACACGCCGGCCATCAGCGTGGCGGTCAGCAGTCCGGCCAGGCCGAACTCCTGTATAATGCCGTAGACGATGACGACAAACGCCCCCGTCGGCCCGCCGATTTGCACCCGGCTCCCGCCCAAAAGCGAAATAATAAATCCGGCCACCACGGCGGTAATCAAGCCCTTTTCGGGGGTTACGCCGGAGGCGATGGCGAGCGCGATGGACAGCGGCAGCGCCACGCAGGCCACCACCAGGCCCGCGCTTAAATCTTTGGCAATCCGTTTGGAAGTAAATTCCTCGGGGCGGTTTTGCAGAAGCGTCAGCAGTTTAGGTCTTAGAATCATTTTTATTGGTTAAACAGTTTACGGAGCAGTTTGTCGTAATGCGGCTGGGGAATTTGCATGCCCGGCGTGCTGTTGCGCCCGCCTTGGGGGCCGTGATAGTCCGACCCGGCGGTGGCCAGCAGCCCGTATTTGCGCGTGATGGCCAGCAGGTCCTGCTTCATAGTAAAAGTATGGGCGGGGTAGAAAACTTCCACGCCGTCCAGCCCGGCTTCGGTCCAGGCTGGAAAGTTCCAGTGTTCGGCCACAATGCCCGGATGCGCGATGACGGCTATGCCGCCCGCGCGCTTGATGTGCCGGATGGCTTCAATGGCGGTTACCCCGGCGGAAGGCACATAGCCCGGCTGGCCGGGCACGAGGTAACGCCGGAAGCCTTCCTGGCGGCTGGAAACGATTTTTTTGGCTTTTAACGCGTCGGCCACGTGGGCGCGCGAAACGGTGTTGGGCGCGCGGGAAAACACATCTTCGTCCGTAATGTCCACGCCGGCCTGGGCCAGCTGGCGGATGATTTGGCGGATGCGTTCCCGGCGGTTCTGGCGGTTTTGGGCCAAAAAATCCTGGAAAGCTTTGTCGTTCAGGTTCAGGTTATATCCGGTAAAATGCAGGTGGTCGTGCTCCCGGGTGCTGATTTCCACCCCGGGCGTGAATAAAATGCGGTGTTCCCGGCACACGGCTTCGGCGCGGCGCACGCCGTCGGTGGTGTCGTGGTCCGTCAGCGCGTATACGCCGGCGCCGCTTTTTAATGCGGCGCGGACCACTTCCTCCGGCGAGCAGGTGCCGTCCGAAAAATCGGAATGGGTGTGCAGGTCAACCTTGGGCATTTTATACGCGTTCAACCGCGGTTACGCCGGGGACCAGTTCTTTGATTTTCTTTTCCACCACGGCCTGTAAGGTCATCTGCGCGTGCGGGCAGCCGCCGCAGCGGCCGCGCAGGCCCACGGTAACGATGCCGGTTTTTTCGTCCACGCCGATGAGTTCAATGTCGCCGCCGTCGGACTGAAGGATGGGGCGGATGTCGTTAATAACAGCTTGCACTTGTTCTTTCATAATCGTTCTCCAAAAGGTGTAAAGTTACTTTATTATAGCTTTTTTGGCGGGGCGGCGCGCGCGGCCGGGGGCAAGAAAAACTTGCAAAGTCCCGGGGAGTATTGCTATACTTTTTGGGTAGACTTTTATGCACTTACATACAGGAGACGAAGGTATATGAAAAAATTAGCCGCTTTACTCACGCTTATGCTGTTTGTCAGCGCGCCCGTTTTTGCCCAGAAATATGCCAGCGTAAACGCCAAAAGAGCCAATATCCGCGCGTGCGCCGGTACGAAATGCGCCATTAAATGGTACGCCTGGAGATACACCCCGGTCATCATGGTAAAAACCAATGAAGACAAGAGCTGGGTGCTCGTGAAAGATTTTGAAGGTTTCAACGGCTGGATCTCGGCCGACTTGTTAAGCCCCGCCGGCGGAATGTCCGCCAAGGTGGATTTAAACGTGCGCAAATCCCCTTCCGCCAGCGCCGACATTGTCTGCACCGTGGAAAAGGGCTACCCGTTTAAATACCTGGCCAAAAAAGGCAACTGGATTCAGGTGGTAGACGATCCGGCCAACGCCAAAGACGGCCAGTGCAAAGGCTGGGTGTACAACGCCAACCTGTGGGGCTTCTTTAAACAATAAGCTTTGCCGGACAAAAGGGAGGCTCTGCCGCGGCGGAGTCTCCCTTTTTTGCCCCTTGGGCTTGAAAAAAAGCAAGGGGCGGCTATACTGTAAATAAGGCTGTGGGGTCCGCTTGCCAAAAGCGGATGGAAAAGGGTACAATATAAATATGAAAAAGATTTTAGCCGCTGCCGCGGTTGCCAGCATGGCGCTGTGTGTGTTCTGCCTGGCCCGCACCGTCAGCGAAGGACGTTTTAACATCTCGGGTACGGTAACCGTGCCGGAGCGTTTGGCGCGTATGGCCGAAGCGGACAATAATTCCTGCGCCATCATCGTCAAGAACGAGGCGGACGTGCCGGTGGCCATCAAACGCGTGGTGAACCCGAAGTTCCCGCTTGAATTTTCCATGGGCGAGGCCGACTTGCTGGCCGCCAGCCTGGACGGAGCCTTAAAGCTGGAAGTGCAAATCAACAGCCACGGCCAGCTGGGCGTGGTGAAACAGGGCGATATTTTCGGCTCGGCGGACGGACTGATTAAACCGAACGATAAAAACATCATCGTACAGGCGGATAAAACGCTGGGCCGCGTGCAGCTGGCGCGCAACGTGAAAGGCAACTTCTTCCGCACCGCCGCCCGCTAAAAGCAACTCCTTTTACATATACCCGGAACAGGATTTCTGTTCCGGGTTTTTGTATGTTGTGAAAACCCCCGCCTACGCCGGGGAATGTTTTTGCGGCGCAAAAAACCCCGGGCGGGAACCGGCGGCCCGGGGCGGCGGATAACGGGGGTAGGAGTATCCGCCTGGTGAAATTTATTTGGCGGCGGTTTTTTTCCGGCGCAGGCGGCGGGGCTTGCGGGCGGAAAAATTTTCGCCCAGTACGTGCAAAATGACGCGGTGCAGGCGTACGTCCTGCAGTAAAAAATCGGCTTTTACGTGATAATAAGGGTGTGCAAAGCGCAGGCGCGGCAGGAGCTGTTCCAGCGCGTGGTAGTGGGCGTCGGCTTGCGCGAGCAGGGCAAAAATATCCTCGTTTTGGGGCATAGTTTTCCTCGCCGCCCGCGCGCTGCCGTACGAAAATAAAAAGGGCGGACTTCTGATAGGTGGAGCCAACCATTCTAAAAGAAGCCGCCCCTCCGCGCCGCAGCGCGGAAAGCAAACGGACCTCTTTTAGCGGTTGCCGGAAGTCCGTCTGAAAGCAAAAGGGCGGACTTCTAATAGGGGTGAGAGCCGCCTAAAAGAAGCCGCCCCTTCCGCGCCCGAAGGCGCGGAAGAACGCGGACTTTCTGCCTCTAGCTCTCACCAGTGTTTCAGCCGAAACCAAAACCCACGGGTGTTCTACACACCATAGAGGCAAAAATCCTTAAATCTGACAAAATTTAGTATAGCACTTTGCCGGAACTTTTCGCAAGGAATACGCCTCCTGACCTCAAGGAATACGCCGCCCGCCTTGCCTGCCCGGCAGATTTTACGGTACTTGGCAACCTTGTTTAATAGGGTGGCTCCATTAGTTGGATGTACCCGCCTGGATACGGGAGGGGCGGACCCTCCGGGCCGGCTCCTGCCAGACGGGTGCATCCCCCTTTGTTGTTCCCATCTAACTGATAGTACCATTTCCAGCTTTAACCCTGGTTGAGGCCAGCACCCCAAGGCCTGGAAGGCCTTGACTAGAGGCGTTATAAATAGCAAAATAAAAGAAAGAGTTTTAGGGGGAGCCTATGAGACGGAGTCTTTTCATCTTAGCCACACTGGCCATGTCGTCTGCCCTGTACGCGCAGGCGGACGCCGGGCATTATAACCGCGAAAAAGTGCTGGACATCTTTTCGCAGTACAATCCCGCCGTGTTGGAAAACGCACGGCAAAACGCGGATTACAACGCGGTGCTGGAAGGCCTGTTGGCCTCCTACAACGCTCCGGAAACGGAAGAGAACCGCTACGAACTCATCGCTCTTGCGCGCAATTTTGACAATTCCATCCGCTTAAAAGCCCTGGCGGTGAATTACGAAGAAGCGGTGCTGCTCTCGCAGATGAGCGGGCTGGACCTCTCTTCGGCCGTCCTGCATTTCCGCCGGGAGCTTACGCCCGTTTTCCAGAACATCTGGGCGGTCACCGTCCAGCTGCGCGAATACCAGATTGACGAATACGAAGCCCAGCTCAAAGAACTGCGCAAAAACAAAACCCTTTCCAAAGAAGCCCGCCAAGCGCGCGAAGCCGTGCTGAAGGAAAAAATAAAAGCCCTCAAAACGGAAATCAAATCGCTTAAAAAAGACGCGGGCGCGCAAATCCTCTCCGCTGTGGACGTTTACGTGGCGGAGACGGACCGGAGCATCGCCGAAAAGCTGGAAGCGGAACGCGCGCGTATGCAAGAGGCTTCTTCCAAACAAGTCAGCCAGACGAAAAACCTGCAAGTAAAAACCAAAAATAAAAAACCGGTTGCCAAATAATGTTCCCGCTCCGCGTCCTGCGGAGCCGCCCCGCCGCGCCTCAGTTTACCTCATTTTATTTATTCAAAGGAACATATTGCTA
Organism: Candidatus Avelusimicrobium alvi; assembly: GCA_002329395.1. Classification (GTDB taxonomy): domain Bacteria; phylum Elusimicrobiota; class Elusimicrobia; order Elusimicrobiales; family Elusimicrobiaceae; genus Avelusimicrobium; species Avelusimicrobium alvi. Next base: position 23,286 of record DCTQ01000075.1, read on the forward strand.
TGATTAGAACCGTTATTGACAAAGTTTTTGGTACCAAAAGCGAACGCGACCTTAAAAAAATCCAACATTACGTAGACGACGCCAACAAATTCACCGCCGAGTTTGAAAAATTATCGGACGAACAGTTAAAAGCCAAAACCCAGGAATTTAAAAACCGCCTGGCCCAGGGCGAAACGCTGGACCAGCTGCTGCCCGAAGCTTTTGCGGTGGTGCGTCTGGCGGCCCAGCGCGTCATCGGCCTGCGCCCGTACGACGTGCAGATGCTGGGCGGCATTGTATTGCATCAGGGCAAAATCGCCGAGATGGGCACCGGTGAAGGTAAAACGCTGGTGGC
>DCTQ01000075.1:23639-23796 GCA_002329395.1 Candidatus Avelusimicrobium alvi
TTACCTCGCCCGCCGCGACCGCGAATGGATGGGCCCGATTCACGAATTTTTAGGTCTCACCGTAGGCTACATCAACCACGATATGGACAACGCCGGCCGCCGCGAAATGTACGCCAAAGACATCACCTACGTTACCAATAACGAGCTGGGCTTTGAC
>DCTQ01000075.1:23815-31475 GCA_002329395.1 Candidatus Avelusimicrobium alvi
CGTGGACGAAGTGGACTCCATTTTAATTGACGAAGCCCGCACCCCGCTTATTATTTCCGGTCCGTCCGAGCAAAGCACGGACAAATACTATATCGTCAACCGCCTGATTCCGGCGCTGAAAGTGCGTCTGATTACGGAAAAAGACGAAGTAAAAGCCAAATACGAAGGCACGAAATTGGACGAAGGCGTGGACGCCATTATTGACGAAAAAGCCCACACCGCCACGCTGACCGAAACGGGTATCGCCAAGGCCGAAAAATTCTTAAACGTGGCCAACCTTTACAACGATGTGGAATCCGAATGGGTGCATCACATCAACCAGGCCCTGCGCGCGCATCATCTGTACGAGCGCGACGTGGATTATGTAATTAAAGACGGCGAAGTCATCATCGTGGACNNGTCGACGAGTTCACCGGACGCATCCTGCCGGGCCGCCGCTGGAGCGACGGACTGCACCAGGCCGTGGAAGCCAAAGAAGGCCTGCAAATTAAAGAAGAAAACCAGACGCTGGCCACCATCACGTTCCAGAACTTTTTTAAACTGTATAAAAAACTCTCCGGCATGACGGGCACCGCCATGACCGAAGCCAACGAGTTCTGGCAGATTTATAAGTTAGACGTCGTGGAAATCCGCCCCAACCGCCCTTCCAAACGCAAAGACTTCCCGGACCTCGTCTATCTGACGGAGCGCGAAAAATTCGCGGCCATCGTGGAAGAAGTGGAAGAGCTCTGGAAGAAAGGCACCCCCGTGCTGGTGGGTACGCGTTCTATTGAAAAGTCGGAAAAGCTCAGCCATATGCTGCGCGCCAAAGGCATTCCGCACAAAGTGTTAAACGCCAAATATCACGAGATGGAAGCGCAAATCATCAGCCAGGCGGGCCGCAAAGGCGCCGTTACCATCGCCACCAACATGGCCGGGCGCGGTACGGACATTGTGCTTGGCGGAAGCCCGGCGGACCCGGACGAACAGGCGCAGATTGTGGAGCTGGGCGGCCTGCACGTTATCGGCAGCGAGCGGCACGAGTCGCGCCGTATTGACAACCAGCTGCGCGGCCGCTGTGCCCGCCAGGGAGACCCCGGCTGTTCCCGCTTTTACATTTCGCTGGACGACGAACTGATGCGTCTGTTCGCCAACACCACAAAAATCGCTTCCGTTTTAAATACGCTGGGTATGAAAGAGGGCGAGGCCATTGAATCGCGCCTGATGACGCGCCAGATTGAGGGCGCCCAGCGCATGGTGGAAGGCCGCAACTTTGACATCCGCAAACAGCTGCTGGATTACGATAAAGTGATGAACCAGCAGCGCACCGCCATCTACGGCCTGCGCAACGCGATTTTGGACGGCGAAAATATGACCGAAAAATCCATGCAGATGATGGAAGAAGTGGTGGACGAACTGGTGGAAAAATACTATCATCCGTCCCACCCGCAGCAGACGGATTTTGAGGCGTTAAACGTNNTCAACCTGCGCAACCTCTTCCCGGCCGATTTTAAATACACCGCCGAAAACGTGGGCCGCAAATCCCACGACGCGCTGGTGGACGAAATTATGGCCCAGGTGAAAGATTTGTATCACGCCCGCGTGCTGTATTTTACCGAGCAGGGCATTAACTTCGCCGAAATTGAGCGGATGCTTTTGCTGCAAATTATTGACAATGCGTGGAAACAAAACCTGTACGAGCTGGACCAGCTGCAAAACAGCGTCAGCCTGCGCGGCTACGCCCAGAAGGACCCGCTTATTGAGTATCAGAAAGAATCGTACAAGCTGTATTCGTCTATGCTTAACCGCGTACGCGATTTGATGGTCAGCTATATTTTCCGCCTCCAGCTGCCGCCCCGCCGCACCCCGGCCGAGCGCGCGCAGGCGGCCGCCGCCAAAAACCCGGACCGGAACGCTCCCGCGCCCAAAAATATCGGACGCAACGACCCGTGCCCGTGCGGAAGCGGCAAGAAATATAAGAAGTGCTGCGGAGCCAATTTATGAAAAAAATAAAGGAGTTGGTGCTCCTGGTGTGCGCCTTGGGCGCGCTGGGGCTTATTCCCGTATTTTTAAGCAAAGACAAACCGATTGAAGTCTCGCTTCCTTCACTCAGCGCCGAGGAAATGGCCGCCAAAGAAGCCCAGCAGCAAAAAGCTGCGCAGGCTTCCGCCGCCAAAGCCAAAGTGCGCCGGATGTTCCGCTGCGAAGTGAACGAGGACTGCATCATCGTAGACCAGGACCCGTGCGGCTGCCTGGTGGGGCCGGAAGGCGTGGTGGCCATTAACGCGCAATATACGCTGGATTTCAATAAACTGCAATCCAACCTGGTGGCTAAGGCCTGCCCGGAAGGGGAGCCTTCCCGGGAAAGGGAGTGCAGCCCGGACGCCGCGGCCGTGTGCCTGGAAGGCGTTTGTAAAATAGCTTATTAAGGGGCCGTATGCGGGATTTCAGGCAAAGCATTACCGAACAGGACGCCCAAAAGAAAAAACCGTTTGGGGCGCGTGTGAAAACCTGGCTGTTGGGGCTGGGCCGGTGGTGCTTTTTGGCGGCGTGTTCGCTGGGGACGGCGTGGCTGGTGTACGCCAGCTATCCGAATATTTCCCGCCACGCGCTGGCCTGGTTCGCCCTGGCGCCGTTTATTTGGGGAGTGACCAAAACCAAGGGGTTTTGGTCTTCTTTTTTCTACAGCTGGTTCACGGCCGTTTTGTTCAACGCCGGCATTTTTTACTGGATTTATTACACCTGTTTGCACGGGGGCGGCCTTTCGCAGGGGCTGTCCGCCGCGGCGTGGCTGGGGCTTTCGGCCCTGCTGGGCCTGCAGTTTGCCCTGTTTGGCGGGAGCTGTTATTTTCTTAAAAAAACGGGTGATTTTTTCCCGCTTTTGGCGGCCTGCGGTTTTGTGGCCTGGGAATGGGTGCATCAGACGCTGGCTTTTTACGGGCTGGGCTTCCCGTGGATGATGCTCGGCTACACGCAGTGGAACGCGCCGCAGATGCTGCAAATCGCTTCTTTTACCGGGGTGTACGGCGTAAGTTTTGCCGTGGCGTTTACGGGCGCCAGCCTGGGGTGGGCTTTTGCCGTGCGCGGCGTAAAAAACGGCGTGGTGCATATGTGTCTGGCCGCCGCCGTATTTTTAAGCCTGTATGCGTACGGGCATTATTCGTTGCCTTCCCGCTCCGGCCGCCCGGGCCAGCCGCTTTTAAGTTTAAACGCGGCGCTTATCCAGCCCAATATAGACCAATACAAAAAATGGAGCCCGGAATTTGAAACGGAAATTACGGACACCCTGACGGAAATGGGCCAGTCGCTTGAAGGCGAAGACGTAATGCTGACCGTCTGGCCGGAAAGCGCGGTGCCCGGCTCGCTGACGGACGAAACCTATTTAACTTTATTTGAAGATATCGCCACCCGCACGGATTCCTACCAGTTTATCGGCTCCAATGTGGAGGAAGACGGCAAACAATATGTGGGCGCGTATTTAATGGCCCCCAACCGCGACGAACTGCAAAGCTACCGCAAAATAAAACTGGTTCCGTTCGGCGAATATATCCCGCTGGAAGGCCTGGTGCGCGCGGCGTTTAAAAACGTGGCGGTATTGGGCGAGCTGGGCGTATTTACCCCCGGCCCGCGCGGGCAGAAGCCGCTTGATTTGTCCGGCGTGAGCGTGGGCGGCACGATTTGCTACGAATCTATTTATCCGCAGCTGTGGCTGAGCCAGAACCGCCAGGGCGCCAAATTTTTCGTCAACGTCACCAACGACGCATGGTTTTTTGACACCGCCGCCCCGTACCAGCACTTAGCCGTTAACGTACTGCGCGCGGTGGAGACGGGCCGCCCGGTGCTGCGCGCGGCGAATACGGGCTTCTCGGCGTTTATTGACCCGTTCGGCCGCATTGAAAAACAGTCCGGCCTGTTTACGCGCGAAATCCTGCGCTCCGCCGTGCCGCTGCCGGTGGGAGAGATGCGGAATTTCTACACGCAGTGGGGGGACTGGTTCGCGTGGCTGTGCGCGGCGCTGTATTTTACCCTGCTTATTTCCACGATGGTTTTTGCTTATGAATAACATTGAATTTAAAGACGTAGAACAACAGCTGGAAAATCTTTCCGCGCGTATCGCCAAGATTGAATCTATTGACGATATCGCCGGCAAAAAAACACAACTCGCCGCGCTGGAAGCGCAGTCGGCGGAGCCTTCGTTTTGGAACGACACCAAAAAAGCCAAAGACGTAAGCCGCCAGATTGATTTGCTTAAAAATTCCATTGAAACGTTCCACGTTTTGCGGAAAAAAATAGAAGACGACCGCGCCCTGTTTGAGCTCTGCAAAGAAATGCAGGACGAAAACGAACTGGCCGCGCTGGCCGCTTCCCTTCAGGATACCGAAAAACACGTGGCGCAGAAAGAGGGCGAGATCCGCCTGTCGGACCCGAACGACAAGCTAAACGCCATTTTAACCATTCATGCCGGGGCCGGCGGCACCGAATCGTGCGACTGGGCGCAAATGCTGGTGCGCATGTACACGCGCTGGGCCGAACAGCACGGGTTTAAATTCTCGGTGCTGGACGCGCAGCCCGGCGACGAAGCCGGCATTAAAACGCTTTCCGCCATGGTGGAAGGCCCGTTCGCTTACGGTTATTTAAAAGGCGAAAACGGCGTGCACCGCCTGGTGCGCGTTTCCCCGTTTGACGCCAACGCCCGCCGCCACACGTCTTTTGCGTCGTGCGACGTACTGCCGGATATAGACGAAGACATCAATATAGAAATCCCGGAAAAAGACATCCAGCTGGAAACCTCCCGCGCGGGCGGCCACGGAGGGCAGAACGTCAACAAAGTGGAATCGGCCGTGCGCCTGCTGCATATTCCCACGGGCATCGTGGTGTCCTGCCGCATTGAGCGCAGCCAGCTGCAAAACCGCCAGACCGCGATGAAAATGCTGAAGGCCAAACTCTACGAAATGGAAATGGATAAAAAACGCGGCGAAGCCGAAAAACGCTACGGCCAGAAGGGCGAAATCGCCTGGGGGCATCAAATCCGCTCGTATGTGTTTATGCCGTACCAGCTGGTAAAAGACCTGCGCAGCGGGTATGAAACCTCGCAGATAAACGCCGTGATGGACGGCGATTTGGACCCGTTTATTTTCGCGTTTCTCAACCACGAAGCCGAGCATAAAAAATAATGAAAACCGGTTTGTACATCCACCTCCCGTTCTGCAAACAGAAGTGCAATTATTGCGATTTCGCTTCGTTCGCCGGGCGGGAGTCTTTGATACCCGCCTATTTAAACGCCCTGGACAAAGAGGCCGCGGCCGCTCCCGTTAAAATTTGCGAAACCTTATATGTCGGCGGCGGCACGCCAAGCCTGCTGTCCGCCGAAGAACTGGGGAATTTATGCGAACTTATCCGCCGGAATTTTGGCGCCGTTTCGGCTTTTGAAGAAAGTACGCTGGAAGCCAACCCCGAAAGCCTGACCCCCGAAAAAATCCGCGTGTTAAAAGACGCGGGTTTTAACCGTTTAAGCGTCGGCCTGCAAAGTTTTAACGATGAAGAACTCAAGACGCTGGGCCGTGTGCACAGCGCGCGGGATTTTTTAGCGGCGTATAACGCCGCGCGGCGGGGCGGGTTTGAAAACATCAATGTGGATTTAATCGCCGGCCTGCCGGGGCAGACGCTGGCCGGTTTTTTGCGCAGTTTGGAACAGCTCCTGGCGCTTCGGCCGGAACATTTGTCGGTGTACGGATTACAGATTGAAGAAGGCACTCCTTTTTTTGAGCGCGGAATCGTGTGCGACCAGCCGTTAATGCGCCGCATGCTGGAAGAAACGCACGCGCGGCTGACCGCCGCCGGATACCATCATTACGAGATTTCCAATTTTGCCCTGCCGGGCCGCGAAGCCAAGCACAATACCCATTATTGGAACAACGGGGATTACGTCGGGCTGGGCAGTGCGGCGGCCTCGTACCTGGGCGGCGTGCGCCGGCAAAACACGGCGGACGTATGCGCGTATATCCGCCGGACGGAAGAGGGGAAATCCGCCGTGGAGTTTTCCGAAAAACTGGAAGGCAAAGCACGCGAAGGGGAAAATTTGATGCTGGCTTTTCGCAAGCTGGACGGGGTGGAACTTTCTGCCGTGCAGGAAGCTTTTTTCGGGCGCGAGATTGAAAAACATCTTAAAAACGGTCTTTTAGAACGTGACGGAAAAAAGGTAAAATTATCTTTTGAGGGGCTGTTTCTCGCGAATGAAGTTTTTTCCGGCTTTGTGGCCCCGTTTGAGGAAGAATGAATATTACTCCCGTACATACCGCCGTTTTTAAAGAGCGCGAAGACCTGGCCGCGTTTATCGTGCGCCATATTCCTTCCGTGCCGGAAGAAACGGTGCTGACGGTTTCTTCCAAGCTGGTCGGCCTTTGGAAAGGGCTGACTGCGGCGTATAAAAACCGCGAACAGAAAGAAGAGCTGATTGTACGCGAAAGCGACGCGGCTTTAAAAACGCCGCTTGCGTGGCTGACGATTAAAAACGGAATGGTAATGACCAACGCCGGGATTGACGAGTCCAACGCCGACGGAAAGCTGATTTTGCTCCCGGCGGACTGTTACGCCTGCGCGGCGGAACTGCGCGTGCAATTGCAAACGGCGTGGAGTGTGCGAGACCTTGGGGTGATTATTACAGACAGTATGATTTTGCCGCTTCGCGCGGGGATTATCGGCGCGGCGGTGGCGTATGCGGGGTTTAAAGGCGTGAAAGATTTGCGCGGCAGGCCGGATATTTTCGGCAGGAAACTGGGTGTAACGCTGGTGGACGCGGCCGACGCGCTGGCCGCCGCCTGCGCGCTGACGATGGGCGAGGCGGACGAACGGCGCCCGCTGTGCCTGGTGCGGGATGCGCCCGTGGAATTTGCCGACGCGGCGGACCCGGACGAAATAAAATATCCGCCGCAGGACGATTTGTATGCGCCGCTTTTAAAAGCGGTTAAACTGATTAAGTAACAGGAGAACCTCATGATTAAAAATATGGCAGCAGAGTTTAAGAAGTTTATTATGCGCGGCAGCGTGATTGATATGGCGGTTGGTATCATCATCGGCGGCGCATTTACAAAGATCGTAAACTCCATGGTGGCGGATATTATGATGCCTCCCCTGGGTTTGCTTTTGGGCAAGGTGGATTTTTCCAACTGGTTTGTAGTGATTAAACAAGGCGCGACGGAAGGGCCGTACGCTTCTTTGGCCGCCGCCCAGGCTGCCGGCGCCACCACGCTTAACATCGGTACGTTTTTAAACGCGGTAATCAGCTTTTTAATCGTGGCGTTTTGTATCTTTCTTTTGATTAAAGGCATCAATAAATTAAACACACACAAAGAAGAAGCCGCCCCCGCTCCCACGACGAAAAAATGCCCCTATTGCTGCACCGACATCCCGCTGGAAGCCACCCGCTGCCCCAACTGCACTTCCGAACTGAAATAAGCGGACGGCGTAATTTTTATAAACGGGCTGAAGAAAATTCTTCAGTCCGTTTTTTGTTGGGAGGCGCGGGAAATATATTTCTTGCGGACTGCCAAACCTTCGGGAATGAAGCCCGTGTTAGTTTTTCAAACCCTGCGGCCGGCCGGGAGTCGTGTCCGTTTTGTCTTTTATGCAGGTCTTAGCCGTGTTGTTGCCGTTGTGGTTCCGGCCTTAGCCCGTCTATAAA
>DCTQ01000095.1 GCA_002329395.1 Candidatus Avelusimicrobium alvi
TAAAGCAATAAACGGTGCTATTAGTTAGATGGGAACAACAAAGGGGGTATGCACCCGTCTGGTAAGACCGAGCCGCCCCTCCCTTTCCCTGACGGAACCATCCGACTAATTGAGCCACACTGTCTAAACAATGTTGCCAAGCACCGTAACAGCGAGCCAAAAAAGCCGCCCGCAGGGTCCGGGCCTTGGGGCTCTGGCCTGACCAGGGCTAAAGCAAAATACGGTACTTTTAGATATTTGGGAGAGAAACATTCGGGGACGCAAAAGCTTGCCGGGGACGGTTCTCTATGCGGACACATCCGACTGATTGAGCCACACCGTTTAAGCTATGTTGCCAAGCACCGTAAAGTCTGCACGGCCTGCAAGGCCCCCGCCGGGCCAGCCGCAGGGTTCGTCCCGGGCGTTTTTAGCGTTCTTCCCAACCAAAAGCCTCTAATGATTTACCAATTTTTATCCCCAAGGAATCCCGGGTGGACCACCAGCGCATCCACGAAGTGCTATTTGGAAAACGAGTTAAACCTAACTCATACAAGGTAAAGCCATCCGAACCTTTCTGAATACGGTCAGCCGTTGCAATACATTGTATAGAGTCGCACATTACGTAATAAGCAAAATTATGGGAATAACACATATCCCCTTCTTCACGTTCACAGGTAATTTCAATATCCAACGAAGCATTTTTACTCGTCCCTGTAAAATTCATTTTAGAAGGCGGAAACCCCGATTCTAAAATATACAAATCTAACCCGCGTTGTAAAGACCCTAACAGCGCCATAGCTTCCGAAGCACGCGATTTTTCCACCGCCACTTGATACTGCGGTAAAGCTACCGCCGACAAAATACCGATAATAAGCACGACAACCAACAGTTCTATCAAAGTAAAACCTTTTTTCATAAGAAACTCCTTAGCAAGTTAATTTAAGGCTTACATCCATATTCTACTCTTATTTAGCCTAAAATCAACTCCGCTTTACCCAGTTTATCAAAAAAAAAAACAAATCAAGGCCCTCCGGGCCTTGGGGTTCTGGTCTCAACCAGGGTTCAGCAAAATACGGTACTTTTGGATACTTGGGAGAGAAACATTCGGGGATATTCCCGTCTGGTATGCCGCCGCCCGCAGGGTCCGCCCCTCCCTTTCCCTAACGGAACCATCCGACTGATTAAGCCACACTGTTTAAACAATGTTGCCAAGTACCGTAAAGCGAACCCAAAAAACCGCCCGCAGGGTCCGGGCCTTGGGGTCCTGGCCTCAACCAGAGTTTGGATTCATTACGGTGCTTACAGATTTTTGGAAGAGAAACATTCGGGGATATAAAAGTTTTCCAGGGGACGGTTCTTTATCCGCACGGTCTGCAAGGCCCTGTTCCCGGGCAATAAAAACAGGGACAGGCTTTTTACCCGTCCCCGTTTACATAGCGCTTTAACGCGTTAAAAAACCACGGTCAGCAGCATTTTAAAATTTTCTTTGCCATAGACCGCGTGCGGACGACGCGCCGGCATAATCACAGCGTCCCCTTCTTTCAGCTCGTGTTTTATGCCGTCTATCGTTACCTCGCCTACGCCGTCCAGGCAGACGACAAAAGCATCCCCGCCCGACTCATGCGCGCTGATTTCCTCGCCTTTGTAAAATGAAAACAGCGTTATGTTTACCGCCGGGTTTTGCACCAGTGTTTTGCTGACCACCTGCCCTTCCTGGTAGGCCACCTGCTCTTTTAGTTTTAACACTTCCGCTTTCTTCATATTTTTCATAATTTCAGCCATAATTTCCCCCTTCCGGTATACAAACGGTCCTTCTGTTTTTATTCTAGCAGAACCGGCGCACACCCGCCGCCCGAATAATGGATTAGAAACGGCATAAAAAACCCCGGGGCACCCGGGGCGTTTATTATAAGAAGTATTTTCTAAACCACGGGATTTTGTATAAAACCGCAATTATCCCGTTACAAAGCGTAAACAACACCGCCGCCAGCACGGGCACCAAAATGGCCGGGCAGAAAGAAAGCGCCTTAAATACGCCGAAATGTATCCCCAGTTCCACCAGAATAATATGCAGCATATATACGCCCAGGCTGTAATACGCCAGCCGCCGGATGAAGCCAGCCGCCGCCGGGCTGAAAGAAATTTTCCCCAGCCAGTCTTTCGCCAGCAGGAAAACCGCCGCCCCCGTCAAAAACGAAAACGGAGCCAGGCTTGCGCCGAACATAAAATAAAAATACAGCGGATTGACCTTTTCATTCCAAAACACGTATCCGCCACCGGCCATCAGCAGCCACGAAACCACGGCCGACGCATACAGCACCTTCTTCATCCGCGGGCCGATATCATAGGTATACGCATAATAGCCAAACACAAAATGCGCGCCGAAGACCAGGCAGGGAATTTTTAAAATATCCGTAAACGCCGAAGGCCGGATGGCCATCGGCCAGTAAAAACGCTCCACGTTTTCCAGCATCGGCAGGCATAACGCCATAATAAAAGACAGCACGATAAAATACGCCAGCACGCTGCGGTTGTTTAACGCGCTGAGCGCGCGCAGGACGGGCGTCATCATATACAGCCCGATAATCATAGGCAAAAACCAATACCATTTGACGGAACTAAACACGCCCGCCGCCCAGGCCGAAACGGGCGCATGTTCCAGCCACACGTTCATCAGGAACGTGCGGAAGACCGCCCACCCCAGCAGTACCGTCAGGATACGGAAGATATAGTGTTTGTATATTTGCCCGATGGTAAGGTCTTTCTGCGGGCTGAGAAAAAACACGCCGCTAATCATTACAAATACGGGCACCGCAAAACGGGTAAACGCCAGGTATAAATCGGTAATAAACCAATTTACACTGCCAAGCGGCACCACATTTTCCAAATACGCGGCAGAAAGATGTAAAAATACGATGGTAAACGCCGAAAACACCCGCAGTATGTCCAGCCAAACGACCCGCCGGGAAGCAATTGCTGTTTCGCTCATAAAAAACTCCTAAAAAATGAACGGAACGAAAAAATTTTTCCGTCCCGTCCGTATCAAACTCGTTTAAATTAAAACCGCAGCGACAGCGACGCTTCCGCCCCCAACCCGTAATACGCGTAGTTGGCCGCGAGGCTAAGGTCCATATAAGACGGCAGTTTAAAGTTGAACCCCGCCGTGGCGCGCGCGGTGGCGGCGTGCTCGCGCTCCCCTTCCAAAGCAGGGACCAGAGACGCCTGGTTGATATTGAGCGTAGTGTAATCCACCCCGCCGCCGATATACGGCACAAAGTATTTAAATTTCATAGACAGCACCAGGCTGGCGTTATAATGCGTGGCCGAAAAATCGCGCGCGCTTGCGCTGTGCGCGGACACCACCAGCATCGGCTGAAAAGAACCCAGCATTTCGTTCGGGCGCGTAATGCCCCAGCGCAATCCGCCGCCGGCAATGGTTAAGCCCTGGTAACTGCTGGCGCGGATGAATCCGTCAATGCGGAACGGCATCCCGATATCGGCCTGCAACCACGGATAGACGACGGAACCCACTTCGTCCCGGTCGCCCAAAGCGGTATGCTGTTTGGTGGCGCGGTCTTCGCCGTTGCCCTGGCTCATCTTAAACACCATGCTGGCGCGCGGACCGATTTGGAATCCGCCCCAGCCCAGCACGCGGCCCGTGGTGTACGTGCCGGAGCCGATTAAGCCGCCCAAGTCTTTGGTGAAGGCGCGGACGTTTTCGCGCGTAACATTATCGCCGAAATCGTCCCAAATGTTGCGCGCGGACGCACCCGTGGACAAAACCAGCAGGGCCGCCAGCGTTAAAATGGTTGTTTTTACGTTCATCGGTAACCTCGTAATCTAATAATCGTCCAAATCGTGCGGGCTTACGATAAAACGACTTCGTCGCCCTTTTTCACCCGTCCGGCCAAACTGCCGCCCGGGAGCTCCAGCGTGTAGCGCGCACCGCGCACAAAACGGCCGAAACGCCAGGGTTTCATCCGCTCCGCCACGTATAACACGACCCCGTTTTTATCAAAAAATACGGCGTCAATTGCAAAGCGCATAAAACACGTGTGAATCTGCGGGCAGGGGTCCAGCAGCAGGCCTGCGCCTTCCTGCATTCCGCGGCGGAACATCAGCCCTTTTAAACGCGTAAAATACGTGTCTGCCACTTCTACTTCCCGGGCCAGCGTTTCCCCCGTGCGCTTTAAAATGCACTTCATTTTTCCTCCGTCCGGGCGGATGCCTCTTGTGCGGCGGACTGGGCGGCCGCGCGGGATATAAAATCCTGCACATCCCGTTTTAACCGTTGGTCTAAAAATACAAAATGTTCCGGCTCTTTTACGCCGCAGCCGTCTTTATTCTGAAAAATCAAAAACGTTACCAGCCACCGCCCGCCGAAAGACACGTCCGCTATCCACATTCCTTTGCGGGTTTTGGCGGCGCGGATTTCGCTCACTTCGGGCTCGGCCGACGCCGCTTCCTGGCGGCAGCGGGCCGGACAGCTTTTTAACAGCTCAAACGTTTCCCTGTCCAGCACGCGCAGGTTGGCGTATTTGCCGCGCGAGAGCGGAAGCACCGGGCGCGAATCCTGTACGGACACGGAATCTATTTTAAAAAAAGAACCATACTGCAAATCAAAAGCGCACAGCCCGCCGGCCGCAGCCATACAGCACGCCGCCAGAGCCGTGCGCTTTAGCCAAAACATTTAGGCCGCCACGCGTTCCACGTAGCTGCCGTTGCGGGTGTCCACCAGCACGGTGTCGCCTTCGTTGATAAACAGCGGCACTTTGATAACGGCGCCGGTTTCCAGCGTGGCTTCTTTGGTGGTGTTGGCCACGGTATCGCCTTTTACGCCGGGCACGGTGGAAGCGATTTTCAGGGGTACTTTAATCGGCAGTTCAACGTTGAACAGCTTGTCGTTGATGTAAATGCCCACGGCGTCCATATTATCCTTTAAGTACTTGGTCAAATCGCCCAGTTTTTTTACTTCCACTTCCACCTGGTCGTAGGTTTCGGTGTTCATAAACGTGGCCATATCGCCGGTGGTGTAGAGATACTGGAACGGGCGTTTTTCCACTTCCACTTCTTTAAATTTATCTTCGGGGCGGTAGGCGGTTTCAATCAGGCCGCCGGTGTTGATGTTGCGCAGTTTTACGCGCACCACGGCGCGGGCCTGGCTTTTGCGGTGATGCTGGAATTCAATAATTTCCACCAACTGTCCGTTTTCGTCTTCAAAAATAAGACCTTCGCGAAATTGTGTCGTGCTAAGCATGGTTATACCTCATTTTCGGGCCGCAGCCCGGAATTATTTCTGCGTCAATTTTTTGGAACCGGTCTTGGTGACTAAAAAACTGTCTTCCAAGCGGATGCCCCAGCGTCCGTCAAAATAGATGCCGGGCTCCACGGTAACCACATAATTTTCTTCCAATATATCCGGCGAACCGGAACGCAAAATCGGGCGGTCGTGTTCCTGCAGACCAATGCCGTGCCCGGTAGTGTGGAAAAATTCTTTTCCGTACCCGGCGGCTTCAATCACGCCGCGCGCCGCGGCGTCCACCGCGCCGGCGCTTACGCCAGCGCGCAGGGCTTTTACGCCGGCCGTGCGGGCTTTGTCTACAATGTTCCAAATTTTCGTATATTCGGCGGGCTCTTTTTTGCCGTGCCACCAGCTGCGCGTCATATCGGACGTGTAGCCTTCGTAGTAGCAGCCGAAGTCCATCAGCACCGCGTCTTCCGCTTTTAATTTGCGGGTTTTGGACGGGGTATGATGCGCGTCGGCGGTGTTCTCGCCGAAGCAAACGATGTTAAAGGGGATAGAGTCCGCGCCGCGTTTGTGCATGGCAAGCGCCATTAAAATACGCACGTCCTCTTCGGTCATACCGGTTTTAATCTGCGGTTTGACTTCTTCAAAGGACTGCCAGGCGATTTGGCAGGCTTTTCTGAGTTTGGCCGCTTCGTCGGCGTATTTGGCCATACGCATTTCGCTTATAAGCCCGCTGGCCTGCTTCAGGCCGGCTTTAAGCAGCCGCTGGCCGTTTTGCAAATCCATAAACGCCGGGTCAAACGCCGCCTGTTTTAAACCGAGTTTTTTTATTTTTTCCAGCGCGCCGTCCAGCATACCGCCGTAGGGAACGATTTCGGTTTTTAAAAAATCTTTGGACGGAACCATCTTGCTGGCGATAAGCCGTTTGGTAATACAATAGCCTTTTTTAGGTGTAATCAGGAATACGGCCTCGCCGTCGTACAAATCAATGCCGGACAGATAGCGCTGTTCCAAATGCGCGGCGGTTAAATATNNAATAGCCGTCCAGGCCGGCTTTTTTAAGCACCCGGCGGAAATCGGACATTCTTTGGGAAGCTAAACTTTTTATTGCCATAGGTTTATTTCTTCGTTAAAATTTTCGCGCCGGTTTTGGAAACGGCCATCGTGTCTTCCAGCCGCACGCCGAACTTGCCGGGCAGGTAAATGCCGGGCTCCACCGTTACAATATTGCCTTCCGCCAATACGGAGGAGGACTGCTGGCTGTTGTAGGGCTCTTCGTGGATTTCAATCCCCACGCCGTGGCCCGTGCCGTGCGTATAGTATTCGCCGTAGCCCGCCGCGCTGATAATGCCGCGCGAGGTGGCGTCCACCTTTTTGCAGGGTACGNNTTTTTTGCCGTGCCACCAGCTGCGGGTAATATCCGAGCAGTAGCCTTTGTAAATACAGCCGAAATCCATCAGCACGGCGTCTTCGGCTTTTAATTTGCGCGCGCTGGTTTCGTGGTGCGGGTTGGCGGCGTTTTCGCCGAACGCCACAATCGTATAGAACGACGTGGTGGTGGCGCCGTGGGCGCGCATAAATTTTTCCATTTCCGCGGCCACTTCAAATTCGGTCATTCCGGTTTTGAGGCGGGGCTTGATATATTCGTACGTCAGGTACGCGATGCGGTTGGATTCGCGCAGGATTTTTAATTCCGCCGCGTCTTTGGTTTCGCGCAGCGTGGTGATAAAGCTGCCGGCTTCCACAAATCCGCTTGCGCGCAGCAAGCCGCCGGAGACATAGGTTTCTTTGGCCGCGTCAAACCCGGGGCGCGCCAGGCCCAGCTTGCGGGCTTTGGCAATGGCGGAAACAATGCGGTTTTCGTCGCCGATTACTTCCATTTGCGGCGCAAATTTGCCAAACGGCTCCACATACAGTTCGCGCGTAAAGCAGGTAACGCCTTTTTTGTGTACCAGAAAAACGGCCTCATTTGGATAAAAGAAGAAATTGGTCAAATAAAATTGGTCCAGGTTATTGGTAACGATAAACCCGTCCAGCTTGTTCTTGCGCAGCAGCTTTCTAAGCGCCGCGAATCTTTCGTTTGTATAATTTTTTTGAGCCATTTTTTCACCGCCTTGGTAAACGTCTATACAGATATGATACAATTTTAGTCCCCCGCGTACAATCATTAGTTTTCGCGCGCGTAGAGGAGATTTGCGGCCAAACCGGGCCGGAATATAATATAATAATTTAGGTATGGCACACAGTCCGTTACTAAAAACCGCGCTGTTACTGTTTGCGTTTGCGGCCGCCCCGCTGGGGTGGGCGGGGGTGTTTACGTCGCAGGACGGCGCGTTTACGCTGGATATGCCGGCAGGCTGGACGCAGGTAAAAAACGCCCCTAAGGACAGCGTGCTCTCCCTCCAAAAAGGCTCCTCGCGCATAGACGTTAAAAGCGTTGCCTGCGCCACCGAAACCTGTATTGAGAAAAAAATCACCGCCGACTTGGCCGACGTTAAAAGCAAAAAAATGCAGGTGGTGGGCAATTCCTACACGGGCGAAGAAGTAAAGCGCATTGAATTTTCCACCGGAGACCCTTTTTTCTACATCAGTTTTTTTACCCCTAAAAACGATTTCGGCGCGGGCTACTTTTTAATTGACGGCAAAGCCTACTCCATCCTGGCCAAAGACCTGACCTACGCGGAAACGGATTTGATTTTTTCGTTCATCTCCCCGGTGGAAAAATCCGCCCCCGTCGCGCTTGAAATGAATTTAAACGACCCGCGCGCCTACGACATCGCGGCCCTGCCCGCCGTGCACGAAGAGACGCTGGACGTAACAATAGAAGCTCCGGCCGTCCAGGAGCCGCCCGCCGCGGCCGCCGAACCGGAAAAACCCGCCCAAACCGCCGCCCCGTCCGCTTTAAAAAAGAAGCTTGCCAGGCTTAAAGTCCGCACGCTGTTATCCAAAAATATGCCGCCGTACGTGCGCCAGCTGGGCAGAGGGTTTGACGTACTCGTCGGGCTGATGTTCCTGTTTGCCGTCCTGCTGGGGGCCGCCGGATGCGTACGCCCGTTTCTGCGCCGCCGCCCGGAAAATCTTCCCGCCAACCCCAACTCGCTTTATCCCATTAAATTCGTGCGCCTGTACGGTACGCCGTCGCTTATTTTCCGCGCCAAAGACAACCAGGGCAATGTGCTGGTGTCGCTTTCTTCGCGCTGGGACAGTCTGTTTTTATTCTCCGGGCTTTTATTAATTGCGCTGGCGTTTATCGTAATGGCCGCCGCCGGGCTTGGGGAAAATTCCGGCCTCCTGCCGCTTTCGGCATTTGCCTACAACACCATTTACTCCGCCTGCTCGCTCGTGATTCCGCTGGGCGCGGTGATTTTTTTCTGCGGGATTGTCTGGTCCCAGCTTGTTCTGCGCGAAATTACGCTGTTTGACCGCAAAGGCAAAAAAGCCGCCATCATTCTGCAAAAAGGCTTCGGGCTGACGCATGAGCGGTATGAAATTTACTTTGCCCGTTCCAAAGACGTACTGGTCGCCACGCGCAAACGTTTTTCGCTGCGCCGCAGCTGGCAGCTGTTCACGCGCGAAGGCAACGCCCTGGCCTCTCTTACGGAAAGAAGCGCCTGGCGCGCCGTGGCGCGCAAAGCGTGCGGGCACCTGTGGGGACTCCTGCGCGCGGACTACGATATTGACGGACAGATGGACAGCAAAGGCGTGATTGACAACGCCCACACGGCGTTTGACCGCTTTGTCTGCAATATAGACAAGCCGCAGGCCTTAAACGCGCGCGACCTGCTGGCGGCGGCCCTCTTAATCAACATCCGCGACAAAGACAAATGGTACCCCTGGTTTAACTAATTTAAAACCGCATTACCCAGCACCCCGCCTGCAGGCGGGGTTTTTAGTTGAATACCATGCGCGGGCCCGAAACATTTTTGATATCCTATTATTATGAAACGCTTTTTATCCCTCGCTTTTCTTTTATTTCCCTTTTGCGCGCAGGCGGCTTCCGTGCAGGACTATGTCCGCGCGCGTTTAAATAACCCCGTGCTTAACGGTGCGTGGTGGGGCGGCCTGGCCGCCTACGCAGACGGCACCCGGCAGGAAATTTTTTCCGTCAGCCCGGATATGCGTCTGGCCCCGGCCTCCACGTTAAAGCTTCTCACAAGNNAGCGCGGCCGCGCTGGAAACGTTCGGCCCGCACCACCGTTTTCAAACCCGTTTATATGCGGACCGACAGCCGGACGCCCAAGGCGTGCTGAAGGGCAGTTTGTATCTGCGCGGCGGCGGAGACCCGACGCTGGGCTCCAAACGCGTAACCGGCGGCAAAACCTGGCAGGCCGTTGCGCAGAAATGGGCCAAAGCCGTGAAGCAGGCCGGCATTACGCGCGTGGAAGGGAACATTTATGCGGACGTATCGGCCTTTGAAGGGCCGTCCATTCCCCCCAAAGTAAATTGGGAAAATATCGGCAACTATTACGCCGCGCCCGCCAGCCCTTTGTGCTTCAACGACAATTCTTTTAAAATCCATTTTAAGCCGCAGCCGTTTTCCGGCAAGCCCGCCGAAGTAGCGTCCACGGAGCCGCAGGTGCCGGAACTGGAACTCAAAAGTTTTGTCACCGCCGACGGAAAAAATAAGAGGGACAATGCCTACGCCTACGGCGCGCCCCACCAGTACCAAATGGAAATTTACGGCACCATCCCCACGAATTTTACCGGGTTTACCATCCAGGCCGCCCTGCCGGACCCCGCGCTGTTTGCGGCCGGCGCGCTGCATAATGCCCTGCGCGAAGAGGGTATTGCCGTCGGCGGCCGCGCGCAAACCCTGCAAACGGAGCCCGATTACGCACCGATGAATTTGCTGCACACCTATTCGTCACCCGAACTGAAAGACATTGTGCTCATCGTCAACAAACGCAGTTTTAACTTATACGCCGAAATGCTGTTAAGACAGCTCGCCCTTCACGCCGGACAGAAAGGAAGCGTGCAAAACGGGCTGGCCGAACTGGAAAAATTCCTGACCAAAAACAAACTGGCGGACCGCGGCGGAGCCGTTTTATACGACGGGAGCGGCCTCTCGCGCGACAATATGCTCGCCCCCCGCACGCTGGTAAACACGCTGGCGTTTATGGCCCAAAGCCCCAATTTTAAATACTATTACGAATCGCTCGCCACGCCGGACGACCGCGGCGATTTACTCCTGCTGCGCTACTTTTTAAAACCCAAACACCGGGTGCAGGACGTACGCGTAAAAGGCGGCACGATTGACGGCGTGAAAGCCGTGGCCGGATACGTACACGATACGGACGGCAGGCCGGTGGCGTTTGCGCTGATAGCCAACAACCTGGCCTCTAAAGACGAAACCATCCTGCGCATTCACGAAGACATCATCAAAAAATTACTGGAACTGCCGGAAAAATAAATTCATCAAACCGTAAAAAACGCGGCCTGAAAAGACCGCGTTTAAATAGTTTGTCGGACGGAATCAGACGCTTCCCGTTACGTTAAACGTCTTCCATTTGCCGCGCAAAAAACGCCACAGCATCAGCACGGCCGTAATCGCGGCGTAGAACGTCAGCCAGCTCCATACCCAGAATACGGACAGCTGCAGCTTATACACAATCAGCCACGTACCCGGAATCAGCAGCCCCCACGCGCAGAACAGCATAACGTACATATAAAACTTCGTATCACCCGCCCCGCGGATGGATTCGCCGAAAATTAAGTAAGTGGCGTCAAACAGCACAAAGAAGCTGACCAGTTTCATCAGCGGATACGTTTTGGCCGTAATCGCGGCCGCATCCGGCGAAGAAGGATGAATGAACAATCCCATAAACAGCGGCGCGCCAAAAAAGAACGCCAGCCCGACGGCTCCGGCATATGTATAGCCGATTTTACACGCGTTCTTAACCACTTTAATGCTCAAATCCGGCCTTTTTAACCCCTGGTATTTGCTGACCAAAATCTGAATCCCGATACCCAGCCCCAAAATGACCGTAAACACCACCGGCTGCATGGACATAACGATGTTGCTGGCTTGCAGGGAAATGGTATCAATGTTGCCGATCATAAACGTGAACAGGGTAAACGACAGAATATCCATCAAAAACCCGAATCCGTTGGGCAGGCCAAAACGCAGTAAACGCGAAAATACCGGTTTATAAAAACCCGCCAGGCGGTTGATTTTAAACTCTTTGCGCACTTTGCCCGCAAAAATAAGCGTGCAGAAAATAAGCGTTATGGAACCGCACCCGATGATAGTGGCCCACGCGGCGCCTTCAATGCCCATCGCCGGAAAACCCAGCTTGCCGAAAATCATCACGTAGTCCAGCCCGATGTTTACCAGGTTGCCCACTACGGCCGCCCACATAGGCACTTTGGTCTGCCCCCGGCCGCTGAAAAAGCTCGCCAGCGCATTGTTGATAACGGCCAGTCCGCCGAACAAGTTTAAAATAATAAAGTATTTCAGTTCCAGCGAGCGCACGGCGGCCTCATGCCCAAACGCATTAATAACGGCCGTACCCAAGGGCGTCAGCGCCGCCAGAAGCAGGGCGGATATCACCGCTAAAAAAATACCCTGCCACAGCGAAATGGCCACGGAGGCGTATTTTTTCTTGGCGTAATACTGCGAAATAAACACGCTTGTATAACTGGCCAGCCCCATAAACATGGCGGCAAACGTCATCGCCAGCGCGCCGGCGGGCACGCAGGCGGCCAGCGCCTCGTGCGAATACCAGGCTAAAAACATGCGGTCTGCAAATTGCATAACCACCTGTGCGGCCATCGTGATAATAAGGGGATACGACAGATGCCACAGCTCGCTGAGCGAAGCTTGCGGATAAGACTTCTTAACCATTTCACAACACCTATTTCTCTGAGACGGAAAAACATCCCGTCCCGGGGGACAAAAAAAGCCCCGAACCCAAAGGCTCGGGGCTTTTTAAAAGTCTTTCAAAAATTACAGTTTGACGACTTTAACGGCCTTCGGGCCTTTTTCAGATTCTACGACTTCAAATTCCACTTCCTGACCTTCGGCCAAGGTTTTGAAACCGTCGCCCTGAATTTCCTGATAGTGAACAAAGAGATCTTTAGAACCGTCTTCGGGGGTTACAAAACCGTAACCTTTCTGGTCATTAAACCACTTAACTTTTCCTTTAGGCATTTTACTAGTTACTTCCTTTTATTAATTATCGGGTACTTAAACTTAATAAGTACCTACAATTATTATACTATAAATCAGCGAAAATGGCATAAATCTTTTTATATTTTTTTATCCGGACTGTTCTGCCCAAAAGGGATATAATAATTGTATGAAATTAATGGAAGCCGTGCCCAACGTTTCCGAAGGCCGCCGCCCGGACGTGATTGCAGAAATCGCCCGGCGGGTGCGCGCCGTACCGGGCGCGTCGCTTTTGCACATAGATTCCAACGCGGACGCCAACCGCACCGTTTTTACTGTTGCAGGCCAGCCGCAGGCCGTCCGCCGCGCGGCGTTTGCGCTTCTGCAGGCGGCGGCTGAATATATAGATATGCGCACGCAGCGCGGCGCACATCCGCGCCTGGGCGCCACGGACGTCTGCCCGTTTGTGCCGCTAGCAGGGATGACGCTTACAGAAGCAGCCGAAGAAGCCGAACGGCTGGCACAGGAAGCCGCGCAAAAACTCGGCCTGCCCGTTTATTTATACGAAGCCAACGCCCACACGCCGGAGCGGAAAAACCTGGCGTTCATCCGCCGCGGCGAATATGAAAGCCTGCCGCAAAAACTGGCCGAACTCCCCCCCGATTTGGGGCCGCGCGCCTTTTCTCCCGACGTAGCCAAAACGGGCGCAACGGTCATCGGCGCGCGGAATTTTTTAATCGCTTTTAACGTATCTTTAAATACTCGGGATGTGGCGGCGGCCAAAGAAATAGCGGCGGTCCTGCGCGAGAAAAACGGCGGCCTGCCCGCCGTAAAAGCCATCGGCTGGCTGATGCCGGGGTACGACTGCGCCCAAGTGTCTTTTAACCTGACGGATTACCAAAAAACAGGTCTGGCCGCCGTGCGGGAAGCCGCAAAACAACAAGCCGAAAAACGCGGCCTTGCCGTTACGGGAAGCGAGCTCATCGGCCTCGCGCCCGAAGAAGCCCTGCTAAACGCGGGCCGTTTTTACGCGCCCCGCCTGACGGACAAAACCGCGCTGTTAAAAACCGCCGTACGCGAATTGGGGTTAAACAAAATCCGCCCCTTTGACTTCCGGGAGCGGATTTTGGAATATTTGCTATTCATCAAACGGTTATAACTCGCCGATACAGGTTAACGCCCCATAAAACTTTGACCACGATGAAGCGAAAGGATCCCGGTTGTTTAGACGAATCAGCGGAATTTTTTTTGCTTCCAGCGCCCGTTCCGTTTGTTTAGCAAATTTTTTAATTTGTTTTAACTGCGCCTTATCCAATTTACCGCTGCGGCCGTTAAGACAGAAAGAATGGAATGTTTCTTCCCACCCGCTTTTGGTAAATTCCCCCCGCCACATAAAATCTTCCAGCGCGGCAAGATTAAAATTTTCCCCCAGCAAACGTTCCCGCTGATGTTTTTCCAGTTTAGTAAGGGCGCCCGAATAGGCCCCGCCAATGCACAGACGTTTGTCCTTGCGCAGCGCCGCGGCAAAACCCTGTTCGCGGGCCCCGTTTACCAATGCGGGAAAATTCTCTTTGGGCATTCTCATATAGGTCCACAAAACCAGCAAATCTTCACACTCCGGCGTATTAGAGGGGCATAAATGGTCCTGATTGAAGGGCGCAGGGCTCTCCCCCGTAACAGCCTGGGCGGCGGAGCCTTCCAGCTTCTTTTTCTCCGTCTCGTACCAAATGGGATAAGATTCCTTTTCCTCCGGCAAGACATACACTGCTCCGTCGTAAACAGTTACTTTGACAAAGGAGTCCAAAGAATCAGTTTCCGTATAAACATTAACCGCCATAGGTGACAAAAAGTATGTTTCTCCTGTTGTTTGAGAAAAAACAGGAATTTTAAAACGAGTCGTTTCCGCACGCTGTTCCTGCGGCAGATTAGCGGATTTCTGTTCCTTCGTTTTCTGTATTTGCTGTGAAATACGCGAAGCAAAGTCCTTATAATCCTGCCGGGCTTTGGAAGAAAAGTTATTGAAATCCGCTTTGGATTTTTCCACAAAATCATCGTATTCTTTTTTGGATTGGACGGGAAAACGATCCAAATTGTCCTGGGCAAACACCGCGCCCTGTAAAGAGATTAAAAGAGACAGCAGACTTATTTTAACCATTCTAAGTGTCATACAACCTCCTATACTGCATTGAATGTACCCTTACTGTATCAAAAAAAAAAAACGAGTCAAGGCCTTGAAAAACGGCCTTGACCCGTTTTTGGCACCGGGTTTAGATTCCTAAAAAATAAACCAATTTTACATACGCCTCCGGCGGGATTTGCTCCGCCCGGACGGTCAGCGGCAGGTTCAGCCGCTCCAGCGCGGCGGAAACACTTTCTTTGGCATACCCCGAAAGCACCAGCGAATTAAACGCCGTTTTACGCTTATGCGCAAACGCCGCCAAAACAGCTCTCTTAAATTTGTTCCAATCTTTTTCCGACGAAAAAACAGGCTCTTTCAGCCGCTCAAACGCCAGCACCGCGCTTTCTACTTTCGGCGGCGGATTAAAGCATCCTCGGCCCACTTTGCAAATCGGGCTGATATGCGCGCGCAGCTGGCTGAAAACGGATAAAGGCCCGTAAAAATCTTCCCCCGCGTGGGCGCGGATACGCTGCGCCTGTTCCTTTTGGAACATAAACACCGCCGAAAAAAAGTGCGGCCAGGCAAGCACTTTATCCAAAATGTCCGCCGCGTCAATATACGGCAAATTGCTGACAAACGCCGTCGGCACCGCCGGCAGAGAAGCCAACTCAAACGATAAAAAATTTTGCCGGATGACGTTTACGCCCGCCTCTTGGGGCAGGTGTGTTTTTAACCACGCCGTCATTTCCGGATCAATTTCCACGACGGTAAAATTCCTGCACCCGCGCGCGATGAGCCGGCCGGTCAGCGCGCCTTTGCCGGGGCCGATTTCCACCAGGTTTTCCGCGCGCAGTAAAAGGGCGGCGTCCACAATTTGTGTAATTACGCCGTCGTTAATTAAAAAATGCTGTCCGTATTTTTGCATAAAAATCAGTCCGCCAACACTTGTAAATTCCGCGCGGCCACTTTGTTTTTGGGGTCAGCCTCCAGCGCGCGCATATAATACGAGCGCGCCGCTTCGTCATCGCCGGCCACGACGGCCGCCGTACCCAGCCCCAGCCAAGGCAACGGGTCGGCAGGCGAAACGGAAACCGCTTCGTTAAACGCGGCCTGCGCGCCGGTCCCGTCTCCGCGCGCCAGTGCGGCCAGGCCCGCAAGCAGTGCGCAGGTATCATCCGCCGGGCACTGCGCTTTGTACTCCTGCAAGTCTTCGCTTGCGTCGTCCACAAAAGCCAGCCAGGTGCGTCCCATCACCCACAGCCCCATATCGTTGCCCACAATGCGCGGGTCATACACGGCTTTGGGCACGGCGGTATTGTGCTGCGTCAGCGCGGACGGCGCGGCATAATCCATCGTGCGGCCCTGAAGCGAAAGATTCAAATTATATTTGCCGTCCGCCTGCGCCACGGCCTGCTCCAGCCCGGAAATAAATTCATCAATTTGTTCTTTACGCTGTGCGGCATCCCCCTCCGTCAGCATAAACACCCGTTTAAACGCGCGGGAAGCCGTATCCGCGCCGCCCGGCATCCCGTCCGCACGCAGGCGCTGGTACGCTTCTTCAAACGTACTGCCGCGGCGGGCGTTTGGTTCGGAGGGGTTGGAAACGGGTTCATATTCAAGCGCCACTTCTATATTGACGGCCTTGGAAGGAGAGACTTTTTCCAAACTGTTTTTGAAATTTTCAATCTGCCGCCGAAACGCATCCGCCGTGCGGCCGCTGGCGCGGTAGACGGCGTTTAACGCCAGGCCGTCCGACTTAAAACGCGTTATGGAGAACGCCTCCTCCATCACTTCCCGCGCTTTTTGCACCTGCCCCTGCCGCACCAATAAGAAAGCGTACCGCAGGCGGGCCACGTGGTCTCCCGGTTTGGTTTTGACGGCTTTTTTATAGTATTTTAACGCGTCTTCCGGGCGGTTTAATTTTTCATAAAGCGCGCCCAGGCTAAGCTGTGCGTCTTCGTAGGCGGAAAACAGCCGCAGGGCTTTTTTAAAAGAAGCTTCGGCCTGCTCGTCGCGCCCCAGGGCTTCGTAGAGCGTGCCCAGCTGGTAATGATAGAGCGGTTCGCGCGGGGCGAGCTCGGCCGAGCGGCGGAAATGCTCCAGCGCTTTGTCCGGCTTGCGCTGGACGGCGTAAGTGGAGCCCAGGTTCATATGGGTATCGGCTTTATTTGGGTCTAAGAGATTAGCTTTTAAAAAGTATTCCTGCGCCTGGCGCACATCTCCCTTCCAGCCGGAAGCGATGCCCAAAAGCTGGTAGGCCATGGCACTGTCAGGGTCCAGCCGCAGAGCCTCTTTGTATTCGCTGACGGCGTCGTCCACCTTTCCCGTCCAATATAAAGATGCGCCAAAAAGCAGGTGCGGCAGTGGGTCTTTGGAATTTTTGATGACGGCTTTGGCGAAACTGTTGGAAGCTTCTTTGTAGCGGGCTTGGCTCATCTCCCCCATTCCGCGGCGCATATCGGTAACGGACTGCTCCAGCATAATGCGGTCCCATACGGTTTGGGAATAATCGGTTTTAAGTTCCTGTTTACGGAAAGAAAACGGAAAAAACGCATACGCGCGAGGTCCCCCCGCACCCAGCAAGAGGAAGACAAACAACGCCGCCGGAAAAATCCGTTTTTTAGTCATATGTATATGATAAATAAAAAGGGGTGTGCGGGGCAAACGGGTTTAAAGGTTAGATATAGGGGAATTGGCGGAACAAAAATGCGCCGCATCCGATAAGGGTATTTCCTCCGCAGGTACACTGTGCGGAAACCAAGAAATAAACATCCCCCGGCGTAGC
>DCTQ01000042.1:0-4613 GCA_002329395.1 Candidatus Avelusimicrobium alvi
CTTATAGAGCTGTTGGTAGTGGTGCTTATCATCGGTATTTTAGCCGCTGTGGCACTGCCCTCCTATCAGCGCGCCGTGCGCAAAGCACAGATGACGCAAGTATTTACCTATCTGGACGGCCTGTCCAAAGCACAGCATATTTTTTATTTAGCCAACGGCCGGTACAGTACCCGGTTTGATGAACTGGATTGGGAATTTCCGTGTGCGCGCCGGGTGCCGGATGACGGGGGAGAATCGTCGGATAAATGGTATTTTAAATTTTCTGCCGTTTCGGGGGCGTTTAAAGTAAATGGCGGCGGGGCTATGGCGGCCTTATTCCCGGACGCCGATCTTGTGCACCGCCTGCATTGTTACCGGGGCGGGCTAAACGGCTCCGGCACTACTTATTATTCCCAACATCCCGATGTAACAACCTGCTTTGCCTCCGGCTCGGATGAAGAAGGAAAAGCTTTATTGGCCGGCCTGGGCGGGGTATTGGTAAAAACACACGCCGCGGCGGGGAGCTGCAACAAAGCGCCGTGTTTGGAATACGCAATGTAGCAGTAAAAAGCCCCGGTTGTCCGGGGCTTTTAAATTGAAACAAAAAACTCCGCCCGGCCGTTTAACGGGCCGGGCGAAAGAGAAAAGACTTTAAAAAGCCTATTTTTTAAGCAGATTTTCGGAGGATTTAAAGCGCACTTTTTGTTTGGAAGGCACCTGCACTTTTTCACCCGTTTTGGGGTTGCGGCGCGTAACGGGGCGCGCCGTTTTTAAATGGAAGGAGCCAAAATTGCTGATGACCACTTTTCCGTCGCGCTTTAAACCGTGCTTAATAATTTCAAATACCTTATCCACGGACATTTTGGCTTGTTTCTTGTCCAAAACGTGCCGGGTAAGGTGGCGGATAACGTCGTCTTTATTCATTGTTTTCGTCCTTAGTCGGCGGTGGGGAGCCTTCGGCTCCGTATGCGGAGGATTTCCCGTCCGCAGTCCGCTTGGTTAAATTATTTGTTGCCCCGGTTGGTAAAACCCATGGCGTGCAGCAACACCCAGGGTTTTTTGCCCTGGCACACAATCTGCCAGATGGCGTCCACAATCGGGGTTTTTAAATTGTTTTTGCGCGCGATGTCGTACACGCTCTGCACCGAGTTTACGCCTTCGGCGATGGTGCCCACTTCTTTCTTGGCTTCTTCCAGCGACAGGCCGGAGCCCAGCTTTTCGCCCAGGCGGCGGTTTCTGGAAATGGCGGACATGCCGGTTAAAATAGCGTCGCCAAATCCGGCCAGGCTGTACACCGTGCCCGTCTGCCCGCCCTGGCTGACGATAATATCGTTCATTTCTTCCAGGGCCTGCGTAATCAGCGCGGCTTTGGCGTTGGCCCCGTCTCCGATGCCGTCAATCACGCCGCAGCCGATGGCCAGCACGTTTTTAATGCCGCCGCCGTATTCCACGCCGCGCCGGTCGGACGCGGGCACAACGATAATCGGGTCCCCGCTCATCACTTCGCGGATTTCGTCCACAAGCGCCGGGTCTTTGCCCGCCAGCATAATTTTGGTGGGCACGTTCTGCGCCACTTCCAGGGCAAAGCTCGGGCCGGAGAAGGCCAGCGTTTTGTCCTTTAACTGGGGCAGTTCTTCTTCAACCAGTTCACAGATGGTTTTAAAAGTTTTGTCCTCAATGCCTTTGGAAGCGCTTACCACCGGCACCGCCCGCCCGGCGAGCAGGGGTTTTAGCTGTTCGCGGCAGAAGGCGCGGATGGCTTTGGAGGAAATAACGAAAATAATCAAATCGGTATCTTTTACGGCTTCTTCCACGCTGCCCGTGAGGCGGATATTGTCGTGGATTTTAAAATTCGGGATGTTGGGATGGCGGCCCATGGTTTTAAGCACGTTTAACAGCTGCTCGTTATATTCCCACAGGGACACATTGTAGCCTTTGCGCGCCAGATGCTGGGCGATGACGCTGCCCCAGATACCCGCGCCGAATACCGTGATTTTATTTATTTTCATGCTCTTTTCTCTTTTTGGCGCCGTCCTCAAATTTCAGTTCTTTTTGCTGAAGAAGGCGTTTAATGTTGGGAACGTGTTTGTAAATCACCAGCGCGCCCACGGCGGTAACCATCAAATCTACGGACAGCGGATGATTGCCGATAAAATAGCTGGAAATGGGAAGCACGATGCACGCGCAGATGGACCCGATGGAAATGCGGCCCCATAAAGCCACGCAGACGACAAAAGAAGCAAACGCGATGGCCGTGGGGATGGGGAGCAGGGCGGCGAATACGCCGGCGGAAGTGGCCACGCCTTTGCCGCCGCGGAATTTAAGGTAAATGGTCCACATATGGCCCAGAATGGCAATCACGCCGCAGCCGATGGCCACCCAGTAGTCGTCCGGGCAGTAGTGGCGCGCGAGGCACACCGGGATGAACCCTTTTAAACCGTCCACTAGAAAAGTGGCAATACCGGCCCATTTGCCCACCGTGCGGTATACGTTGGCCGCGCCGGGGTTGCCGGAGCCGTGCTGGCGGATGTCAATGCCCATTACGCGCTTGGCAATCAGGTAGCCGGTGGGAACGGACCCGAGTAAATAACTGAACAAGACGAGAATAATAACAGTCATAGTCATATATTCATTATATTAAATTTAGAAGCCGTGAAAAGGCCGTATCTGCGGGTAATGATGGAATTTTAAGGCTTTTTTATATACACTAAGAATATGAAAAACTTTCTTTCTCTTTTATTTATAGGGTGTTTGGCCCCCGCGCTGTACGCGGCGGAGCCGGGGCCCGCGCCGATTAATGAAAATGCTTTCCTGGTGCAAAAAGAAATTGCCTCCTGGCCTACGGACCAAACCTTTAATACGCAGGTTGCCGTGTATAACTGCCAGGCCGTGCGGCTGCATCCGGATTGGTTTTTAACTTCGGCCCATTGCGTCTATTCGGCCTGCGCCACGCGGCCGTGCACCGTGGAGATTACGCTTGCACAATCGGCGGATTTGACGGCCCGCGTGCGCGTGAAGCACAGCACCACTTCGCCGGCGGTGTTTATTTACGGCGGTTTTTTCCCGGGCCAGAACCGCATCAGCGGCGTGGATGCGGCGTTAATCCGTTTTAACGCGCAGAAGGCCGAGTATTCCTATACCCGCACCGAGGACGGGCAGCCCCTCACCCGCACGGAGTTTGAAAAACTCCTGCGTTTTGACCCGGAAGCCCAACTCCAGCTAAACGCTTCCGGCGCAAGGCTGCTGAACGTGTCCGGCGTGTCCACCGTGCGTTTGCGGCCCGGTATTGTGGTGCCGAAAGTGACGGATGGGAATATCTCCTATCTGGCAGGCGGCGGGGATGTGTATTTTGTGGATGAACTCCAGCATTTTCTTTCGCCGGGGTTCGGCGTGCGCCGGGGCAATTCCGGCGGCGGCGTGTTTACGCGCTCGGGCGATTTGGCGGGGGTGGTGTCGTCTTTGTTATACGCCAAAGACGGCAGCGCTTCGTTCCAGGACGGAGAGGGCAATACCGTGCTGACGCTCAAAAACGCGCATGATTATTTTATGTTTACGGGTTTTAACGGGGCGACGATGAATTTCATCCGCAATAAAGTGCCCCATCTGCGTACCGTAAGCGTACTGCCCGAGTTTGCCGTTCCTTCCAAGAAAAAATTTACGGCCGTGGTGGAGGCCGCCAACGCCGCTTCAATGCAGTTTTAACCGTTTAAGCAGGCTGTTATAATTGCCGTCCGTGGCCATCAAGGTAAGTTCCAGGGCCCCGGACGGTTTTTCTTGGCGTCCGGTAACGATGGCTTTTTCGTAGATTTTTCCCAATAAACCCAGCTGGTCGGGCCGCAGGCTTAAACGGCGCAGTTTCCATTTCCGGGCGGCGGCTTCTTCCACTTTTTCAAGCAGACTCGTCAGGCCCAGGCCTTGCCCCGCGCTGATGAGCGCGGCGGCGGGGTTTTGCGCCTGCAGGAGCGCGCGGCGGGCGGGGGAGAGCAAATCGGTTTTATTAAATACGTCAATCACCGGCGTTTGCTGCGCGCCGAGTTCGGTGATGATGCGGCGCACCGTATCGGCCTGCCGGGGCCGGGCGGGGGAAGAAGCGTCCTGCACGTGCAGGATAACGTCCGCAAACGTGGTTTCTTCCAGCGTGGCGCGGAAGGAGCTTACCAGGCTGTGCGGAAGCTTTTGGATAAATCCGACGGTATCGGTAAACAGCATTTCGCCGCCCGCAGGCATACGCACGCGGCGGGTGGTGGGGTCCAGCGTGGCAAAAAGTTTATCGTCCGCATACACGGCGTTTTGGCGCGTCAGCGCGTTTAGAAGCGTGCTTTTCCCGGCGTTGGTGTAGCCCACCACGGCTATTTGCGGCAGCGGGATTTGGCCGCGCCGCTCGCGGCGCAGGCCGCGTTCTTTTTTTACCTGTTCAATTTCTTTTTCCAGCTTGCTGATACGCAGGCGCAGGCGGCGTTTGTCGTATTCCAGTTTGGTTTCGCCGGGGCCGCGCAGGCCGATGCCGCCCTTTTGCTGCATAAGCGCCGTGCCCTGGCCGCCCAGCCGGGGCAACAGGTATTTTAACTGCGCCAGTTCCACTTGCAGTTTCCCTTCCTGCGTGCGGGCGCGCTGGGCGAAAATATCCAAAATCA
>DCTQ01000042.1:4636-4950 GCA_002329395.1 Candidatus Avelusimicrobium alvi
CATTTTTCCCGCGCCGATAAGCGTAGCCGCGTTAAACGCGTTGACGCGTACGCGATAGACGCGCACCACTTCGCCCCCGGCGGTATGCGCCAGGCGTTTGAGTTCGTCTAAAGAAGAGGAATCATAGGTATCCGTCTTGAGGGACACGCCCACCAGAATTACTTTTTCCATTGTTTCAATTTTAGTAAATATGCAAGGGTGACGAAAGGGGAACGGCGTTTTGTAGGCGCCTGTGTGCGAGTGAGCGGCATTGTTTAAACAGGGTGGCTCCAAGTCGGATGTGTCCGCACAGAGAACCGTCCCCTGGAAGGGGG
>DCTQ01000042.1:5039-6670 GCA_002329395.1 Candidatus Avelusimicrobium alvi
ATTGGGATTATTAACTTATATAAAGGGGGATATATCCCGTGCGGAAAACTCTCGGATTTACGCTTATAGAGCTGTTGGTAGTGGTATTAATTATAGGCATATTGGCGGCGGTGGCTTTGCCTCAGTATCAGCGCGCAGTGGAGAAAGCGCGCTTTTCATCCGAGGTTTTGCCGGTGGTGGATGCTTTTAAAAAAGGAACGGATATTTTTCTGTTGGAAAATGGCGGTTATCCGGCCGGGTATACGTATTTTGAAGATTATTCTTCCATAGAAAGCGGTTTGTTTAACGGAAGTAAATTTTTTGAATTGGATAGTGCGTATTGTAATTCCTGGGGATGCAGTTTGGGTATAAATCCGATAAACACCAATACGTTGTATCAGTTGCAAGTATTTCGGGGAGCCCGCGCCGGAGATTTTGATTGGGACATACCTAATGAATGGGTAATGCGTTGTTATACCGATTACACGGATTCCGGCCGGAGTTTTTGTAAGTCATTAGAAAATCAGGGTTGGGTGTCGCTGGAAAGCGAATTTTAATGTTACACGCGGGATAAAATTTCCCGCGTTATTTTTTGTATGCGGAAATCTTCGGAGCGCGCGAGCGGTATGCGCCAGGCGTTGGTGTAGCGGTTAAACCAGGTGCGCTGGCGTTTGGCGTATTGACGGGTAAGCGCGGCCACCTGCTCCACGGCCTGCGTGCGCGAAAGCCGTCCGGCCAAAAAATCCACGGCTTGCGGATAGCCCAGGCTTTTTAAAGCCGGCGCGTCTGCCGGGAATCCTTCCTGCAGGAGGGCGGCGGCTTCTTTGGCCATCGGGTCAAAAATCTGTTCCGTGCGCCGCGCGATGCGGGCGTTGAGCGTTTCTTTTTCCCAATCCAAATACACCCAGGCGGACTGTTCCGGGTCCGGCAGTTTAAAAAATTTCCCGCTTTTAAGTTCGCTGGCGGGCTTGCCCGTCAGCAGGCAGAGCTCTAAAGCGCGCATCGTGCGCTGGACGTTGCCCGCCGGAATAGCGGCGGCGGAAGCGGGGTCTTTTTCCTCCAGTGCGGCGTGCAGCCCCGCTTTGCCCTTTTCGGACAGGAGCTTGGAAAGCTTTTCGCGCGTTTCGGGCGTGCCGGCCGGCAGTTCGTCCATCCCTACAAAATACGCGTGCAGATACATACCCGTTCCGCCGGCAAAAATCAGCTGTTTATCCGGGTGCTTGGCCGCGATTTCCTGCGCCCGGCGGCGGAACGCGCCTGCGTTGAAGCCGTCCGTTACGTCCAAAAAATCCACGAGACAGTAGGGTATGCCCTCGGTAAGATAGACGCCGTTTTCCCACGCGCCCTGCGGTTTGGCGGTGCCGGCGGTGAGGCGTTTATAAACTTGACGCGAATCGGCCGACACGATAATCCCGCCCGTTTGCCGGGCGAGTTCCAGCGCGAGTTCGGTTTTTCCGGAGGCGGTCGGGCCGCAGAGGACAATGGGTTTCATCTATTTATTTTATTAAATTTATAGGTAAGCCGTTGGGAACCTTTTTATAGGGAGTTGGGCTCTTTTTGTTCCTTTATATGGGTGCCTGACAACATTATTTAAACGGTGTGGCTCAATCAGTCGGATGTACCCGCATAGAAAACCGCCCCCTGGAAGGGGG
>DCTQ01000021.1 GCA_002329395.1 Candidatus Avelusimicrobium alvi
CAGTATGAAAAAGCGGTGGAAAAGAGCCGCGCGGCGGAAGCGCTCAGCCTGCTCAAAAGCATTCAAAATGCTGCTGCCGTGTGCGAATTGGAAAAAGGAGAAAGCGATACCTGCACATTGGAAGACTTATCTATTGGATTGAATAATTTGGAATGTGAGGATTTAGAATGCAACGGAAAATATTACACTTATAATTTTGACGAAGGAATCCGTAATCCGTATGTATGTCCTATCCGGGAAGGATGCAGTTCGTATGTTATTCAGCTGGTCGGCCCCAGTTATGGCGGGACGCAAGCCCATTTAAATAAGCGTATTTGTTCAGGGCGGGATAAAAAGGGGCTGGCGTTGTGTGCTTCGTTGGGAGGAACAAAGCTGAGTTCCGGTTCTTCAGAAACAGTGTGGGAATTTTAATAAACAAACCCGGCTTATCAGCAGCCGGGTTTGTTTTTGCGTACGGTTAAACTTACAGGTTGGTAATGTCGGCCACCGTTTGGGTCAGGTAGCGGCGTACGCGGGCCAGAAGCGCCAGGCGGTTTTGCCGCACGGCGGGGGCATCCGCGTTTACCATTACGTCTTTAAAGAAGTTTTCAAGCGGTTCCTTAAACGCGCCGTACGTTTTTAATACACGCAGGTATTCTTCTTTGGTTTTGGCGGTATTTACCGCACAGCCTAAAGAGGAGTCCACTTCGTGGATTTTATCGTACAACGCTTTTTCGGCCGGGAGTTCAAACAGTTTTTCATCTACGTTTTCGCTTACGTCCCCGGCTTTTTTAAGGATGTTGCTTACGCGTTTGGCGGCTTCTAAAACGGAGGCGAATTCTTCGCCCGTTTTAACGGCTTCCAGCGCGCTTACCAGCGCTTCTACCTGCCCAAGCGGCAGTTCATACCAGTTGGATACGGCGTTTAGCGTGGCGGCGTTATGCCCGCGCTGTTCCAGCACGAGCGCAAGCCGCTGGAATAAAAAGCCCGGCAGTTCTTTCAGCCCTTTGTCCGCCGTTTGCGCGGGATACAGAGAAGCCGATTTTTCCGCCAGTTCTTTAAGCGACGCGTTCATCCCTTTTTCCAGCAGAATGCGCACCACGGCAAAAGCCTGGCGGCGCAGGGCGAAGGGGTCTTCGCTCCCGGTCGGGATTTGGCCGATTAAAAAATTTCCGACGAGCGTGTCCATCTTGCCGGCCAGCGAAACAATGCACCCTTCTTCGGTGGACGGCAGGGCGGAAGCGGACGTGAGGGGGAAGTAAAATTCTTCCATCGCTTTGGCGGCGTCCTTACGGCCTTCCAGTGCGGCGTATTGGCCGCCCATATAGCCCTGGAGTTCCGGGAACTCGTATACGACGTGGCTCGCCAGGTCGGCATACGCGTGCGAAGCCGCGTAATCCACCGCGGGCTTTAAAGCGGTTTGGCCCAGTTTGTCGCACAGCCAGCCGGCCAGCTTTTGCGTCCGTTCGGACTTGTCAAACATAGAGCCCAGTCCTTCCAAAAACAAAATGTTTTTGAGTTTTTCTTTGAATTTTTCCAGGCCTTCTTTTTTGTCGTTTTCAAAGAAGAACACGGCGTCTGAAAGGCGGGCGGACATTACTTTTTTAAATCCGTCGCGCACTTCATTCTGGTTGACGGAAATCCCGTCGCGCACCGCGATAAAATACGGCTGCAGCCGGCCTTGTTCGTCGGTAACCGGGAACATTTTGATTTGTTTTTTAAGCACCGTGGTGATGAGGTCTTTGGGGAGCGTTAAAAACTTCAGTTCAAAATCGCCGCCCACGGCCACGGGGTGTTCGGTGAACCAGACGGTTTCTTCCACCAGTTCCGGGTCCAGGTCCGCGCGGTAGCCGCGTATTTTCGCTTCGTTGGAGACGGTTTTTACCAGCGCTTCTTTGCGCTCTTCCGGGCTGGCCAGCACGGGCTGGGGCTGGGAGCGCAGGAGTTCGGTGTAATAGGCTTTGTCGGCCTTTTCCACTTTAATCGGCTTGCGGCCGAAGGAAGAGAGCGGATAGGTATTGCGGCCCGATTCCACGCCCGCCACGGAGAATTTGATAATTTTCCCGCCGTACAGGCCGATTAAGGAGCGTATCGGGCGGCCGTAGCGCAGGCCGGATTCTTCCCACACCATATTTTTGGCAAATTCCAGGCCCGTTACGATGCGGGTGAAAATTTCGGGCAGCAGTTTGGCGGTTTTTTCGCCTTTGATTTTAACGACGGCGTAAATGAAAGGCCCTTTGTCCGTTTCCACCACGGTCAGCTTTTCGGGCGCGATGCCGTTTTTCTGCGCGAAACCCGCGCTTTGGGGGGTAAAGTTGCCGGCGGCGTCTTTTAACAGCTTGGCGGGCGGCCCTTTCACTTCTTTTTGCACGTCGGCCGATTTGTCGGCGATGTCTTCCACCACCACCACCAGACGGCGGTAGGTGCCGAAAGCGTATACGGCCTGATAGGTGATTCTTTTTTCGTCCAACAGCCGGGCGGTTAAGGTTTCAAGCTGCTTTAAGGCGGGCGCCATAAAGCGCGCGGGCAAATGCTCCACGCCGATTTCTAATAAAGCGTTCATTGGGCGGCCTCCTCGGTTGCGGCTTCTTCTTTTTCCACGCTTTGCACATAGGCTTTGGCGCAGGCTTTGGCCAGGTTGCGGATTTTGGTGATGTTGTTGGTGCGGTCCGACACCGAAATCGCGCCGCGCGCTTCCAGCATATTAAAATAGTGCGAAAGTTTCATCGCGTCGTCGTACGCCGGCAGGTACAGGCCTTTTTTGCACAGCGCCAGGCATTCTTCTTCGCATTCCTGAATGTAGCGGCGCAGATGGTCCACGTTGGATTCTTCAAAATAATAATGCGAAAACTGGCGTTCGCCTTCGTGATGTACGTCGCGGTAGGTTACCGTGTCGTTCCAGCGCAGGTCAAACACGTTGTCCACTTTCTGGCAGTACATGGCAATGCGTTCCAGCCCGTAGGTGATTTCCACCGTAATCGGGTTTAGCGCGTAGCCCGCCATATTCTGGAAGTAGGTGAACTGGGTGATTTCCATCCCGTCCAGCCAAATTTCCCAGCCGACGCCGGACGCGCCCAAAGTCGGGGACTGCCAGTCGTCCTCAATCCAGCGCACGTCGTGCTGTTTGGGGTCAAGGCCGATGGCTTTTAAAGAATTTAAGTAAATTGCCTGAATGTTGGCCGGGGCGGGCTTCATAATAACCTGATACTGGTAGTATTTGCCCAGGCGGTTGGGGTTTTCGCCGTAGCGGCCGTCCGCCGGGCGGCGGCAGGGCTCCACGTAGGCGCGGTTGACGGGCTTTTTGGTTAAGGAGCCGAAAAAGGTTTCGGGGTTATAGGTGCCGGCGCCTTTTTCAACGTCGTAGGGCTGAACGAGGATGCAGCCTTGTTTAGTCCAATAGGTGTTTAGAGCGGATATCATATCCTGAAAATTCATACCGTATTTCATAGGTAATAACATTATATAAAATACGGAGAGGGCGCGCAGGGAAACGCCGGCGCAAAAACTGCTATAATGAGGCTATATGATTACGACCGTTATTTTTGATATGGACGGCCTGTTGTTTAACACCGAACCCATTTACTTTGAATGTTACAAGAAGGCCGCGGCCGAGGACGGATTGGATTTTACGTTTGAGCTGTTTGAATCCTGCGTAGGCATGAGCCGGGAAGACGCCTCCCATTTTATCACCCACCATTTCGGGCGCGACACGGACGTGCAGAAAATGCACGACCGCACCTATACGCTTTTTGAAGAATACCTGGCCGCCGACGGGGAGGTTCACTTCCGCCCCGGCGCGAAAAAGGCGGTGGAGTTTTTCTATAACCGGGGGCTAAAAGTGGCGCTGGCCTCTTCTAACATTACGCGCTGGGTGATGTTTTTGCTGGAGAAAAAGGGTATTAAAAAGTATTTTTCTTCCGTTACCACTTCCGACGATGTTTCCACCCCCAAGCCGGACCCGGAGGTCTATTTAAAAACGGCGCAAAAATTGGGNNGATTCCGTGGCCGGGGCGACGGCGGCTATTGCCGCGCAAATGCGCACCTGCGTGGTGCCGCAAATCAAAAAGCCCACCCAGTTCATCCGCGAAAATGCGTTTAAAATCTATCACTCGCTGGAAGACATTTACCCGGATATGGACGAACTGCTGTCGTAAACCTTTGTCGGTATGAAAAAGAACCCCGGCTTGTTATAGGCCGGGGTTCTTTTTGGTATAGAACGGCAGGTCAGCGGACGGATAAAGGCGTCCACGCGGTTTGTAAAATATCCAGGGTGTCAATATCTATCGGGTCGTTGTAGTTAAACGTCAGCATTTTATCCTGCGGATTAACGACAAACCACAAGGCGGAAGAGCGATTTTCCAGCCGCAGCAGAACGGCTTTTTTGTACTGGCGCGCTTCGGCCGCGGCCGCTTGTCCGGCAAAAAAGCGTTTGGCATAGGCCAGGTCTTCGGGCGCGAGGTTGCAGAAATCAACGGGTACTAAGGCCGTCAGGGCGTAATGGGAAAACAAGGGGTTTTTGGCGGCGGCTTGTTGCAGGGCCTGGTAATTGGCCCGGCATTGACGGATAAAACTTTCCGTCACGCGTTTGTCTTTGCGCAGGCGGGTGTAAAAATTTTCCAGTTTTTTGGCTTCCTGGGCGTGTAAGGCGATGCGGCGCACGCTGGCGCCTACGTCGTCGCCCAATACGGATGCGGCGCCCCGGTTGTTCACGCGGGTATTTTCTTTTTTAACGGCGGCCTGCCAGGAAACGGGTTCTTTTTTCGGGGCCGGTTTTGCTTGTACGGCGCAAAGGGGCGCGGCCAGAAGCGCCAGCGTCAAAAACGCGCCCATATATTTCGTGTAATTCATATTTCCTCCAAAAAGTTGATAGTTTAATTATGGCAGAATACGGGCCGGGGAACAAGGGCCGTTGGACCTATTTTAAGCGGGCCAAAGGGCCCATAAAAGATTTTTATCGGGGTAATTTAGTGTGCGGGCGCCGGTTCCAGCGCCGCGTCTTCCAGCGGGGCTTCTTCGTCCGCCGTCCAGGCGGTGGCGGGGTCGGTTTCGTCCAGCCCGAAACTTTTTAGCGTGTTGAGCGGATAGGTTAAATACTGGTTTAAAAAGCGGCGGCAGACGCTGTTGCATTTGGAGAGGGAAAGCAGGTCCTCCGGGTCCGAAAAGTCCAGCGAGGAAAGTTCGTCCTCGTGCATACGCCGCCAGAACTCCGGCGAAATTTTAAGCACCGGGCGGTCCAGCCCAAAGCCGGCCAGCATCATCAGCCTAAGCGTAAACGCCGCCGAAAAAGCGGGGTTGGGCTCGCCGTATTCCAGTTCGGTCAGCGCGGAAAGGAGCAGTTCAAATTTCTCTTCGCTCGGCTGGTGGAGGGGGGTCAGCCGCTGCACCAGTTCGCAGAAGTGCAGGGCCAGCGCGGTGCGTTTTAAATTCCGCCGGACCGCCGGAAAAATGGAATTTAATTTGCCGCCCGTAATGGTGCCCACCGTTCCGCCACGGCGCACGTAAATGCGGTAGTCCGCATAGGCGAAGGGCTCGCTTAACGCTTTTAATTTGCCCGCCGGGCGCGCTACGCCGGGCAGACGCACGTTGATGCGGCCGTGTTCCCGGGTATACAGGGACACGATGCGGTCTGCCTCGCGGAATTCCTGGCGCAGTAAAATAATGCCCGAATCGGAAAATATCATAATACCCAAAAAGGATAGCAAATTTAGGCGCCGATGGGCAGACCCAGACGGAAGACCCATTCCTCCGTGGGTCTTTCGGCCCTTGCGGCGCGGGCGTGTATTTGAAATAATATCATAAAGTCGTTATTAACAGGAGAGGTGTATGGAGCGTTTGGGCATTCGTTTTTTTCTTATTTCACTGGCGTGCGTTATCTGCGCGCCGGCTGTTTTTGCACAGAACGGCAAGCTTATAAAAGGAGTGGCGGAAGGCCTGGGGCGTACTTCCGCGGCGGAAGGAATCGTTAAAACCGGAGCGCGCAATTTGCCCGGCGCGGCGGCGTATTCCGCCGCACGGGGCGTGCAAACGCAATTACAGTTCCCCGGGGAGCCCGTACAGCTGACCATTCCGTTTCCCGAGGAAATCCCCGCGGCCGGGCCCGCCCTTCTGCCGATGGTGCCGCCCGCGCCGCTGGACCTGGTGCACGGCGCCAAACTGACCCAACTTTTGGAAAAGCAGGCGCAGGAACCCGCCGTTCTGACGCTTCCTTCCGGCGAAAGAGCCCGTATCGTGAAGCTGGAAGCGCGTCATTTTAAAAAGACCCACAAATTAAACAGCACCATCGGGCATTATGCCGGGGTGGAAAAAAATCCCGTCGTGCTTATCGGCCGCCGCAGCGGAGAGAAAATAACTGTTTTTAAAAACGACCGCCTGCGCTATTTTTCCGACGTAAAGCGGGTCTGCCCCAAAGGCAGCTATCTCCTGCGTTACGAAAGCGGCAAAACGGCGTTTGTCACGCCGGAACAGGCCCCCGAATCCTTGGTTAAAGCCTATGACGCCGCCTACAAAAAATTGCACCCAAACGATGATTTGCTGCCGTTTATTGTGGAATTTTCCGGCGGGCCGCAGGAGCCCCCACAGGCCGGTTCCCTTGCGGAGCTGTTTACAAAAAAATCGTTTGGAACGCGCGTCTATACCCTGGAGAGACACCCGCTGAACGGAGAGACGGTTCAGGTAGCCGTGCTGGAACGCTGGATAAACGTGCCCGGTCTGCCCCAGCTTTTCAGCGGCAGTATGATTGTGCTCTACCGCGACGGTACCTTTGATATTCACCCGGAGGACCGGGTGCCGCCCGTATTAAAGGATAAGGTGGACGCCGTACGCAGTAAAACGGACTCCCCGGCTGTACGCGTGAATATGAGCGCCCCGGGCCGCACGGGTTCCGATCCCGTCGTTACGACCGTAAAAACGTACGACAGCCAGGCCAGGCTGGCGCAGGATCTGCACGCTTCCGGTGCGCAGGGCCGCCGTTACAAAAGCAAAACTTTCGGGGACGTTATTATATACGAAATTCCCGCGGGCACCTATTATCATCCTGCGGGCCGCCCCGCTAAACTGTTAGACCCGTCCGAGCAGGTGATGGTGTATTATCCGGCCAAGCGCTACGGCCAGCTGATGGGCCGCGGCGTATTAACCGAGGGAGATTTCATCCCCGTTAACTAAATTTAGGTCCGTTTTCCCGCGTTCCCCGGGGGCGCGGGATTATTATGCCCGGGCCGCTTCGTAAACTTGTTGGCAAAGTGCTGCAAGAAAAGATATAATATCAGTACGTTTCATACAGAAACCATTTTAAATTAATCACAGGAGATACGTTCTTTCCAGTTCGCTCTTGCGGGCCAGAATTAACGTATAAGAAGAAAATGTTACCGACCTACAGACCTAACAAAAGAAGACGTGCCAAACACATCGGATTCAGAGCCAGAATGGCTACCGCCGGCGGCAGAAGAGTGCTCAGCGCCAGAAGAGCCAAAGGCCGCCACGAACTGATCAGAGCCGCTTAAACATTATGCCGCCCTACGGTCTGCCGCGACTTAGCCGCCTGCACCTTAAAAGAGATTTTAAGGCTGTTATCCAAGGCGGCGCTAAGTTGCAGTATAACGGGATTATACTGTGGTGGCGGTCCGGCCGGGATAAAACCGGTCCGGCCCGTTTTGCGGTGGTGGTGTCCAGGAAGCTGGGCCCGGCGGTTGTGCGC
Source organism: Candidatus Avelusimicrobium alvi (assembly GCA_002329395.1). Classification (GTDB taxonomy): domain Bacteria; phylum Elusimicrobiota; class Elusimicrobia; order Elusimicrobiales; family Elusimicrobiaceae; genus Avelusimicrobium; species Avelusimicrobium alvi. The sequence continues at coordinate 7,673 of DCTQ01000021.1, forward strand.
AACCGCGCCAAAAGGCTGTTAAGGGAAGCTTTCAGACTCAACAGAGAAAATATCAAACCGGGGACGGACCTTGTGTTCAGCCCCAGAGACAGCGAAAAATTAAGTAACGTGCACGCAGCGCAGGATGCGCTCAAGACACTGTGCGGCCAGGCCGCTTTATTACAAGGCTCTTCAGACAAAAGGCAGTAACCGTATACTATTGAAGGGACATATGCAGAAAATTTCGCTTCTGTTTAAGGATTTGTTGCTTTTGCTGCTCAACATTTTTATGTTGTTGCTGCGCCCTTTTTTGGGGCCCAGAGGGGTATGCCGTTTTGCACCCACGTGCAGCCAGTATGCAAAGCAAGCGATTATCAAACACGGCGCATTTAAAGGGAGCTGGCTCGCACTTGTGCGGGTGCTGAAATGTCATCCCTTGCATCCGGGCGGATACGACCCGGTGCCCTGACGCTATTTTTTCTTACGAAGTCGGAAGTTTCCTCTTCAGTGCCGCCCGGCCCGCCGGCCGCGCGCGGCGAAAAACAAGAGGAGTTTTATGAACAGACAGTTTCTGATTACGGCAATGTTGTTTTTGCTGGTAATTACGGGCTACAACCAGTTTGTCGCCCTGCCCAGAGCCCGCGCGGCGCAGCAAGCCGCCGAGGCCCGGTTAAAGAAGTCCGAACAAGAAGCGCAGCGCCAAACCGGCGCCCAAGCCGTGCTGGATGCTTCTTCCCCCGTAACCAAAGAAAAAACCTCCGCCCCCAAGCCCGAAGAACTAATCACGCTTGCCCTCCCGCAGGCCGACGTTACGTTTTCTTCCAAAGGCGCGGGCATCAAAACTTATTTGTTTAAAGACATTATTGGCGACGTGGACCTGACCCCGTACGAAGGGGAAGGGTATTTTTCCACGCTGCCGCAGGTGGATTTTTCGGAATTTGCCCGTACGAAAGATTCCATCACTTTCGCCGGCGACATTGTGCCCGGTTTTACCGTTTACAAAACCTTCCGTTTTAACGAAAACGGCATTAATAACGTAAACGTAACGTTTGAGAACAAAACGTCGCAGAATCTGACGGTCGCGCCGTGGAGCTGGAATTTCGGCCCCGGTTTGGCCACGGTAAAAAGCGAAATGGGCGACAACGAACGCGAATCCAAAGCCGTCTACCTCGTACAGGAAGAAGGCAAGAAGAAACCGACGCTGGAAACCTTTGCCAAAGGCGACAAACAACCCACCCTGCCCTGGTNNGACCTGGGCCGGGGTGGAAAACCGTTACTTCCTTTCCGTTCTTATTCCGCAGGGCTGGAAACCCGGCGATTTGACCGCTTCCAAAGAAAAAATCGGTATGCAAAAACGCCTGTGGGGGCTGGCCGGAGAAGGCGCGCTGGAAGGCCCGCGGCTTTCCATTGCCGTGCCCGGCGTAACGGTGGAAGCGAAATCCAAAGCGGAATATAAATCCGATTTTTATTTCGGGCCGAAAGACTACAAGCAGTTTTTGAAGCTTCCTTATCATCTGGACCGTTCCATCGCGTTCGGTTTCTTCGGCGCGCTGGGCAAAATCGCCCGCAACGTGCTGGAAACTTTCTACGGCTGGACGGGCAACTACGGCGTGGCCATTATTATGATGACCGTCCTTTTGCAGGCGATTTTGTTCAAATTCACGCTGATGCAGTTAAAATCCGCCGCCCAGATGAAGAAGATTCAGCCCGAAATGAAACGCATCCAGGAAAAATACAAAGGAAACCCCGAGGCGCTCAACCGCGAAACGATGGCCTTATATAAGAAGTATAAGGTTAATCCGCTGGCCGGCTGTCTGCCGATGCTAATCCAGCTGCCTATTTTCCTGGCGCTGTTTAACGCCTTGCGCACGTCGTGGGCGCTGCACGGGGCCAAGTTCGTGTTCTGGATTACGGACCTTTCTTCCAAAGATCCGTACTACCTCCTGCCCATCCTGATGGGCGCGGTGATGTTCTTCCAGCAAAAAGGGAACATTCCCGCCGGGACGGATCCGTCCCAAGCCGCGATGTTTAAGTATATGCCGCTTATTTTCACGCTGCTGTTTATGAACTTTCCGTCGGGTCTTGTATTGTACTGGCTGACCAACAGCCTGCTTACGTTCGGGATTCAGAGCGTCATCAACAAAAAAATGGCCAAGGCCAATTAAGTAAGGAGCATTTTTGATATGCCTAGCAAAATTAGAGTACAAGCCAAAGAAGTATCCGAAGCGATTGCCAAGGGTCTTAAAGAACTGGGCCTCAGAAGAGACCAGGTAGAAGTAACCGTGCTGGAAACCCCCAAAAAAGGTTTTTTGGGCATCGGCTCGCGCCCGGCCGTGGTGGAACTGCGCCAAAAACGCTGGACGTCCGCCAACCTGGATTCGCAAATTTATATGGACGTGCCGAAAAAACGTTCCTCTTCTAAATCCGAACGCGGTTCCCGCGGCGGGCGCGGCGGCCGCAAAGAACGCGGCGAATCCGCCCGCGGCGCCAAAAGAGGGGGACGCAGAAGCGAACGCGTAATCTCCGAAGCGCGCGAAATAAGAGAAAAACTGCCCAAAGCCAACGAGCCGCAGATGCTGCCGTGCGAAGCGATTCGCAGCGCGGTCATTCCGGAAAATTTAAAAGCTCCCATGCAGGAAGCCAAAGAATACCTGGAGAAAGTGCTTACCCATATGGGCGTGAAGGTGGAAAATCTCAACGTCTGGTGGGATGAAAAACAGCAGCGCATTCTGTTGACCTTTGACTGCGACCATCCGGCCATCGTCATCGGCAAGGAAGGCAAAACGCTGGAAGCCATCCAGTATCTCTCCACGCTGGCGTTAAGCCGCCATTTTGACAAGCCGATTTCCGTCATCACCGACACGCAGAACTACTGGAGAAAGGCTGAAGATAAAATTGACGCCGAAATTGAAAAAGGCATTGATATGATTAAACGCGGCCACAGCGTGTTCCGCTTCCGCCCGATGAGCGCGCAGCTGCGCCGCTACATCCACCGCGCCGTGGAAAACAACGAATTTGTGGCCACCGCGTCCGAAGGCGAAGGGAAATGGCGCAAAGTAACCCTGCGTCCGACCGCCAAAGCGCTGGAAGCGGCCCGCGCCAACACCGCGCCCGCCGACTTTGTGCCCGGCGTAATCGGCGAAGACGTGCCCGAAGAAACCCCGGCCCAGCAGGCCGTAGCCGAAGCGGAAGCCGAGAAAGAGTTGTCCGCTTACCACGAATCCTGCTCCTGCTGTGCGGGAGAAGCGCACGAAGACGCCTGTTCCTGCGGCTGCGGCGCGGATGAAAAACCCGCCGAAGCGAAGCCCGAAATGGCGAAAGAAGCGCTTTCCCAAACTGTGCCCGATGACGCCCAGGGCGCCACTTGCTACGTCGGCAACGCCCGCAACTGCGGCGAAGGCGAAGTGCAGGCAGGCTGTGCGTGTGCGGCGGAAGCTGAAACGCCGAAAGAAGCCGAAGAAAACAACGTTCCGGCTTCGGAAGCCCGGACGGAAGAACCCGCCCCGGCCGCGCTGGAAAAAACGGCTCAGGACGATGCGGAAGGCGGCACCTGCTCGGCGGAAATCGCCCGCAACTGCCAGGAAGGGGAAACCCAGTCCGGCTGCGCCTGCGGCCCGCTGTTTGAAACGCCGGCCGAAACCGACAGCCAAGAAAACAAATAAGTTTTCCAAAACCCAAAAATCCTCCCGTTTCAAACGGGAGGATTTTTTGTATCTGTTGAAACCCCCCAGCTAGGCTGGGGGTTCGGTTTAAGTTACACCGTTGAGTAAGGTTGTTTTAGTACGAGAATATAAGAGCAAGAAGAAAGAGAATTTTGTCAGACAGGTATAAATGAAAAAAAGAGTCATTCCCGAAGG
>DCTQ01000074.1 GCA_002329395.1 Candidatus Avelusimicrobium alvi
GCCAAACACTTTAAACAAGTCCGCCAGGTCGTACAGGGTTTCGTCCGCCATTTGGACGGGCGAAAGGAGCGTGTGCCGTTTAGCGTGTTTGCCCTTTGTTTCGGGAAAGGGTTTGCGTCCGCCGGGCAGGGATGTTTTTTTCATAAAGGGACCTCGTTAATAAAACATATGAACATATGTTCATATATTAGTATAACACTTTCCCCCTTTTCCGTCAAGCCTTTAAAAAGCGTTTTTTGTACTTGAGAAACGGCGCAAAATTTGTATACTATTGTAGTAGAAATCCAAATTTTAAGGAGACTATATGAATAAAGGTTTTACGCTTATTGAACTGTTGGTGGTGGTGCTGATTATCGGTATTTTATCGGCCATCGCCCTGCCGCAGTACGAAACGGCGGTGGAAAAATCCCGCCTGAGTGAAGGGTTGATTATCGCCAAAGCGATGGTGGACGCCCAACAGCGTTATTTGCAGGCAAACCCGAACGAAACCACCGCCTGCAAACGCACGGATATAGCCGACGTAGATTTAAAAGGCGGCAGTTGGATAACGAGTCCGAGCGGATACAGCAAAACTGGCGTAGGCACCTGCGACGCTTATAAAACCAAACTGTTTATTTATGAGCTTGGTTTAAGTACGGGCGGTTATGTGGACGTCTGGCGCACGGACGACGGAACGGTTGATAACTATATCTACAACTTTTGGTATAACCCTAATAATCCAAATAGCAAAAGCTGTGATTATACTGACGATACCGGCGAACAGATGTGCAAATTTATTCAGGGGATGTAATTCCTCTAACAATATCAAAACCCCGGAACCAATGTTCCGGGGTTTTTGTATGTCTGTGCGGCCTTATAAATGGCGCAGGAGTTTGACGATTTCTTTGGAAGCCGTCATCGGGTTAGGGATGTGCAGGCGGCCGTAGCTCCCGCGCATAGAAGCAAGCTGCCGCCCTTTGCCCGTTACGCGTTTGAAAGCCTCCAGCAGGTTCTCTTCCAGGTTTTTGTCCTCGCGCACCAACAGGGCGCAGCCGGCTTCCTGCAAGATTTTGGCGTTATAATACTGATGGTCCGCCGCCGCGTGCGGGAAAGGCACCAGAATGGCCGGCAGACGGCAGTAGATAAGCTCGGCCAGGGTGCTCGCCCCGCTTCGGCAGACGGCTAAATCCGCCGTGCGCATAAGCGCATAAATCTCGTGGCTGTAGGGCAGAACGGCGATATTCCCAAGCCCGGCATATTCTTCGCGAATCACGCCGAACCACCGCTCGCCGGTAATATGGATAAACTGCCAGCCGCGCGCCGTTTTCGCCAGCTCTTTTACCGCCTGCGCGCTGGCGGCGTTTAAACCCTTGGCGCCCTGGCTTCCGCCAAAAATAAGGGCGGTGCGTTTGGCCGGGTCCAGCCCCAGGCCCTCCAGTACCGCCGTGCGGTCGGCGGCGTCGGCAAATTCACTGCGTATGGGCGTGCTGGTAAGCACCGAATTTCTGATTTTTTTATCCACCGGCAGACCCAGCATAAACAAATCGGCAAATTTGCCGCACACCCGGTTGGCCAGCCCCAGGCGGGCGTTGGAATCGTGTACGGCGGTTTTAACGCCCATAAAATGCGCCGTAAAAATAAGCGGGAAGGAAATGTATCCGCCGGTGCCGACGGCCGCGTCCGGCCGGAAATCTTTAATAATGCGGCGGGTTTGGTTAAGAGATTTAAAAAATTTTGCCCAAAATTTCAAATGCCGCAGCGGGTTTACCGAACGGGGAAGGCCGGTGAAGTCTATTTCTTTGTAACGGAGTTTATGGGTGTCCAGTATTTGGGCGGCGGGATCGTTTTTGCGCACCACAAACAGAACGGAAAAACCCTGTCTTCTGAGCTCTTTGCCAAGAGCCAGGCCCGGGTAGAAATGCCCCCCCGTGCCGCCGGATGCAATTAAGAAACGTTTATTCATACGGTTATTTATTCCTGTTTTTGTAATTGGTAATGTCTTCGCGCAGGTTGTTTTGGGTGTTGTCCACCGCCGCCATATTTAAAATAATGCCCATCATGACCAGCGTCATAATGACCGACGAACCGCCGTACGAAAAGAACGGCAGCGCGATGCCTTTGGTGGGCAGGAGGCCGATGGCCATCGCCATATTAAAAAACGCCTGCATACAAATGGTAATCGTAAGCCCGAAAATAACCAGGCTGTGAAAGTGGGTTTTGGCCACACGCGCCAGGCTTACGCCGCGGACGAGCAGCCAGCAGAAAAAGCCCAAAATCACCACGCCGCCCAGGAGGCCCACTTCTTCGCACATAATGGAGAAAATAAAATCCGTGTGTGCGGCGGGAAGGTATTCCAGCTTCAGCTCGCTGTTGCCCAGTCCCTTGCCGAACCACCCCCCGGACCCCACGGCCAAAAACGACTGCACCAGCTGATACCCGGTGCTGCCCGCCGTGGCGAAAGGGTCCAGAAACGAGAAAATACGCTCGCGCCGGTAGCCGACGAAAAACAGCTGGTGGATAATCAGCGGGGAAACCGCCAAAGCGGGAAGAGCCAAATGCTTTATCCGCGCCCCGGCCACCAACAGCATAAATACAAACACCGCGCCCATTAAGGTGGGGGTGCCGATGTCCTTTTCCGCCAGAATAAGCGCCAGCGTTACCCCGGCCACGGCCATGGGTTTAAGCAAAAGCTTCCAATTTTTAGCCAGCCGCCCGGAAACATTGTCCAGATAATCGGCCACGTAAATCACCAGCGTAACTTTGGCGATTTCGGAAGGCTGTAATTTAAAAAAGCCGAAGTCAATCCAGCGGTGTACGTTGGCCTGCGTGCGGGTAAACAGCACTATTACCAGAAGCGCCCAGGTTACGTACATCAGATTCATCGGGCGGAAGATTTTAAGTTTTTGCAGTTTGTCGTACGTCTGCGACAGAAACAGCGCCGCCAGCACGCCCATCGCGTCAAACACCAGCTGGCGCTTAAAATACATCATGGAATCAAACGCGCTGGAAGAATACGTAAAAATCAGCCCGAACAGCACAAACGCAAACGCAATAAACGCCAGGCGTTTGTCCAGCCTGTAAGGCTGCCATTCGCCTTTTTTGGCGGCGGAAAAAGAGGCCCCACGGTCCTTATACAGGGCCGGAGACTTCTTGATGAAATTATTGCGCCGCTTGGGCGCTTTGTTAAACAAACGCACCATAGTTTATCTGATTTTTAAGGACGCCAGCGCAAGGAGCATCAGCATCGCGCCCATAATCCAAAACCGCACAATCACTTTCGGCTCCGGCACGCCCATCAGTTCAAAATGGTGGTGTATCGGGGCCATTTTAAATAATCGCTTGCCGTGCGTCAGTTTAAAGTATCCCATTTGAAGCATCACGGAAAGCGTTTCCAGCACAAAAATGCCGCCGGCAATGGGAAGCAGCAGCTCCTGCTTAACGCACAGCGCCGCCGTACCGATTACGCCGCCCAAAAAGAGCGAGCTGGTGTCGCCCATAAACACCTGGGCGGGATAGGCGTTAAACCACAAAAAGCCCAAACACGCGCCAATCAGCGCGCCCATAAACACCGTAATTTCCCCCGCGCCCGGCACGTAAATAATCTTTAAATAATCGGCGAAATTGACGTTCCCCGCCAGGTACGCAAAAATCGCGNNGTAAACACCATGCACCCGCTTGCCAGGCCGTCCAAGCCGTCCGTCAGGTTCGTGGCGTTGGACGCGCCCACAATCACCAGCATGCCAAAAGCAAAGTAGAAAACGGACAGGTCAATAAACATTTTGCTCATATAGGGAATAATGAGCGAGGTGGCGTACTCGCCGTTGGGCGGGTTTAACGCCAAATAACCCACCACGATAAGCGCGGTAAACAGCTGGATGGCCAGCTTGATGGAGGACTTCATCCCCTCCGGGTTCTTTTTAACGAGCTTGGTGTAATCGTNNATCGTCCATCACGCCCGCAACGCCCAGCGTAACGGTGGTGAAAATGAGCAGCCAAATATAACTGCTGTCCAGCCGCGCCCATAAAAGCACGCTGACGACGAGGCTGACGAAAATCAGCAGGCCGCCCATAGTCGGCGTGCCGCTTTTGGACAGGTGGGACGCGGGGCCGTATTCGCGTTCAATCTGCTGGATTTTAAACGAACGCAGCTTGGCCACCACTTTGGGGCCGATGAGAACCGTCAGCAGAAAGGACGTAAAAATCGCCGCGCCGGTGCGGAACGTAATATAGCTGAAAATGTTTAAGAAACTCAGATCATCCGTAAACAGCGAGAGGTAATATAACATGCGGTTTAAATCTCCTTCAGGATATTTTCAAAATTCATGGAGCGCGAGGCTTTCACCAGGCACGCGCCGCCCTTTTTAAGCACGGCGGAAAGATCCCGCGTCCAGCCCTGCGGCGTGGGGGCGTAAAACGCTTTCACGCCGGGCGCGTCTTTTAGTTTCTCGTAGGCGTACTTCATTTCCGGCCCCGCCAAAAACGCGTATTCCACCCCGTTGTCCAGCACGTGACGCGCGGCCAGGCGGTGATATTCTTTGGAGGTTTCCCCCAGTTCTTTCATATCCCCCAGCACCGCCACGCGCGGGCGGGATATTTCGCGCCCCAGAATTTCCAGCGCGTTTTGCATGCTGGCCGGGTTGGCGTTGTAACAATCCAAAATAAATTCCACGCCGTTTTTATGCAGCCGTTCCATACGCATGGGCATGGGCGTAAAGGCCAAAAGACCCTTTTTTACGTTATCCATATACAGCCCCAGCGCAATCGCGGCGGCGGAAGCGGCGGCGGCGTTTAGTTTGTCGTGGCGTTCCAGCTTTAAATCCAGCACATACGCTTCGCCTTTATAGGTGAAAGAAAACTTTTCCGTTTCCAAAATCCGCAGGTCCGCGCCCGGGTTAAACCCGAAGGAAATGCTTTTGCCTTTAAATTCGGTTTTTAAGCGCGCGAGCATCGCATCGTCGGCGTTATACACCAGCGTACCGCCGAAATTGAGGCATTTGGCGATTTCGGTTTTGGTCTTATAAACGGTTTNNAACGGTTTCCAAATCGTGGAAAAATTCCAAATGCGCGGCGGAAACGTTGGTAATCACCGCCACGTCCGGCACCGCCAGGCGGGCGGTTTCTTCAATGTCGCCGGGGTGGGAAGCGCCGAGCTCAAACACGCCGAATTTATGCTTGGGCTGAATTTCCAGGAGCGAAAACGGCACGCCGAACTGGTTGTTGAAATTGCCCGTATTGGCGGCGGTTTCGCCGGCGGTTTCGCAAATGGCGCGCAGCATTTGTTTGGTGGTGCTTTTACCGTTGGAACCGGTAACGGCGGCCACCTTTAAGGTGCTGTTTACGCGGTGGTATTTCGCCAGTTCCTGAAGGGCTTTTAAGGAATCTTCCACCAACAGAAACGAAGCCCGGGAGCCGGCGGGAAGCTCAAATCCTTTTTCGGCCAGCACCACGGCGGCTCCTTTTTCAAGCACTTCGGGGATAAAGCGTCTGGCGTCGTGGTTTTTGCCTTTAAGCGCGATGAACGCGTCGCCGGGGCGGATGACGCGCGAATCCGTTACAAAAGCGGTTACTTTGGTGTCGGGCGCGGAAGAAACCAGCTCCGCGCCGGTAATTTCCGCTATTTTGCTGAGGGTTAGGTTAAGCTTCATAATTGCTCCTTAGATAAATCAAAATCGGGCCGTCCGGCAATAAGTCCGGCGGCGTTACTCAAAATCCAGCTGGTCGGGCCGGACGCCTTTCATGGCAAGCAGACGCTCGGCGATTTCTTTAAACACCGGGGCCGCCGCCGTACCGCCGAAAGTGTATTTCGTCGGATTATCCAAAATGACCAGCACCGTAAACTGCGGGTCGGACGCGGGGACAAACCCGCAGAACGACACGATGTGGCTGCGCTTGGCGTAGCCGCCTTCTTTGCTGAGCTTTTCAGCGGTACCCGTTTTCCCGGCCACATTGTAGCCTTTTATCTGCGCGCGCCTGCCGGAACCGGTTTCCACCACGCTTTGCAGGACTTTCTTCATCGTATCGGTGGTTTCCTGACGCAGCACCCGGCGGATTTTGACGGGTTTGGATTTTTGCTCCACCCGGCCGCCCGCATATTCAATACGGTCAATAATATGCGGCTGCATCAGCGTGCCGCCGTTGGCGATGGCTGAATAGGCGTTAATCAGCTGCACCGGCGTAACGGCCACACCGTAGCCGTAGCCTTTGGTGGCGGTATCCACTTTGGTCCATTTGTTGTACGGGGGCACATTACCCTTGGATTCGCCGTTAAAATTGATGTCCGTCTTGGTGCCGAACCCAAACGCTTTGATATAGTAAAACAGGTTTTTGGCCCCCAGTTCAAGCGCGATTTTACCCGCGCCGATGTTGGAGGAAAGCTGCATAATTTCGGGAATGGAAAGAAAATCTTTATTATGCTGGCGGTCCCGCACCACCACACCGCGCGCGATTTCCCAGTTGCGTCCGTCCATATCAATGCTGTCCGTTACGCTCACCACGCCCGCGTCCAGGGCCGACGAAATGGCGACCGTTTTAAAAGTGGAGCCCGGCTCGTAAAGCTCGGTTACGCACTTGTTTTTCCACATTTCGTAAAGCAGTTTGACCTTATAGGCAGCTCTTTCCTCATCGGTGCCGGTAAAAGCGTTGTATTTTTCAAGGTAACTGCCGGTAAGCTCGTTGTAGTTGTTTAAGTCAAAGTTGTCGATACAGGCCATGGCCAGAATTTCCCCGGTGTTGGGATCCATTATTATCCCTCTGGCGCCGAAGGTGGGCTTGTGCTCCTCGTAGGCCTCTTTTAAATACTTTTCTAGTATCGACTGGATGTTGTAGTCTATGGTTAAGACAATTCCAGAGCCGTCCTTGGCAGGCTCATAGCTTTCGTAGGGGATGCGCAGTTCATTCCCCAGGCCGTCCTGGCCCTGGATAACCCTGCCGTTTATCCCCGCAAGGATTTTTTCGTATGTCAGTTCAACACCGTTTAAGCCGGTGTTATCGGCCCCCACAAAGCCTAAAACCTGGGAAGCAAGGGTGGAGTTGGGGTATTTGCGTTTGGTGGATTCCTCAAGGCAGACCTGAAGGGACAGTTTGTTTTGCTGAATAAACTGCCTTACCCTCATCTCCTCCTCTTCTTCCACGTTACGTTTTATAATCTGATACTTGGAGTGCTTCTGTTCCATTTTGGAGTAGATGAAGTCCTTGCTAACGCCGAGTATTTTTGACAGTCCGTCGGCAATAAGCTCCTCCTGCTCTTTGCTGGTTATATCTCTCGGTGAAATAAACACGGTCTGGACGGTGGAGGAGGTGGCAAGCGTGTAAAGGTTGCGGTCATAAATATCCCCACGTTTTGCGAAAAGGGTTATTTCGGTTGTATACTGTTTTATAGCCGCGTTGCGGTTATCCTCGGCATCCACAATCTGAAGGAGCACGAGGCGATATATCAGATAACAAAGACACAGCAAGAGGAACGCTAATGCTATGCGTCCTCTTGCTATTATTGTTTTTCCGGTTACATTATTATTGCTTTGACGTTTCAAAGGGAACTGTCTCCTTTTTAGTGTCCGTTATGCTTGTCTTAGGCGGTGTGATTTAAAACCGCACTACATTTATATTAACAAACACCGTAAATGATGTCAATCAAAAAAATCCCTTATGACATCACCAAAGCCCGAAAGCAGAACACCTATTCCCCTGGGTTTTTCGTCGTCGTATTTAAAGGCGTCGCCGGTGTTTTCGGGAAGAGCGGTTATGTTTATACGGGTAAGTTCGGTTTCTTTAACCATACCCAGCTTGTCAACGGCATACTGTTCAAAATAAATAAGATCGTTCTTCTTGTCAAGGCGCTGTTCCAGCTTGTCGGCGTCCTTTTTAAGATCGGTGAGCCGGTCTTTAAGGGTAGCCACTTCCCTGTTATAGCTGTCGATTTCAGCATAGTTCATAAGAAGGAATATGAACAGCAGCGTTGTTACCGCAATGGTGAAAATGGCCCCGAGAGGAAGGGGTTTTTTGTTTCTCTTTTTGGTTTCGATAATCACCGTGCGTTTGACAATATATTTCCTGCCGTCCCGGGAGGGAAGGTTGGATTTTTCAGCCTTAATTACGCCTTTTGATGTATTGTTTTTCGGGGTTGTTCTGGCTGTTTCNNTTTTCATTTTTAGTGGTGTCCATATTCCAACCTCTTTTTTAATGAAAGGTAAATTTTATATTAACATCTTCTGCCAATAATTTACAGCTTTTCGGCTACCCTTAATTTTGCCGAATGGGCTCTGGGATTTAAGGAAATTTCGTTTTCGCCGGCTTCTAAAGGCTTTTTGGTTATAATCTTAACAACCGGCTTTAAACCGCATACGCAGACGGGAAAATCCTTGGGGCAAACGCAGGGGTTTTCAAAGGAATTAAAAGAAGTTTTTACAATCCTGTCCTCCAGGGAGTGGAAGGATATCACCGCTATCCTTCCACTCGGGGCAAGAAGATCAACAGCCTCGTTCAATGCCGTTTTAAGGCTGTCAAGTTCACCGTTAACCTCTATCCGCAGCGCCTGAAAGGTCCGCTTTGCGATATGCCCCTCCCTCTTGTTGTAATCGGGACAGGCGGACTGAAGGATTGAAACGAGTTCGGTGGTGGTTTCTATTTGCTTTGTTTTACGATATTCGGTAATTTTTCTGACAATTCTTTTTGCAAAACGCTCCTCGCCGTATTCGAAGAGTATTCTTTCCAGTTCCTCCGGCGGGTATGTGTTTACAACATCCGCAGCGGTTAACGGCGCGTACTTGTCCATTCGCATATCAAGAAAGGCGTCCTTGGTATAGGAAAAGCCCCGTTCGGCCATGTCTATCTGGTGGGACGAAACCCCAAGATCCATTAAAACACCGTCGATATGGCTGTATCCGTATTCGGCAATGGCAAGGCGTATGTCTTTAAAGTTGCCCTTCCAAATTTTAAGGCGGCTGTCGTTAATTGTGGCCTTTGCGTTGGCTATGGCGTCGTCGTCAAGGTCTATGGCTACGACGGCACCGTTATCGCCAAGGCGGGAAAGTATGCTTTTTGTATGTCCCCCGCCGCCGAGGGTGCAGTCGGCATAAACGCCGTCGGGTTTTATGTTAAGGCCGGTTATAGCCTCCTCGGGCATAACCGAAATGTGTGTGTATTCCATATCAGAACCCATATTCTACAAGGTCTTCGGTAATTCCTTCGGCGGACATGTGCTGCTGTTCGTTTTCCCATTCGGTAACCGACCAGATTTCAAGATGGTTGTCATTGCCTATGATTACCACATCCTTTTCAAGGCCGGCAAACTGCCGGTAAACCGGGGGGATGGCTATACGCCCCTGGGGGTCAACCGCTCCCTCGCTGGCCGAGGAAAAGAAGTACCTTTTTGCGTGTCTTTGTTTTGCGTCGGGAAGCTCCTTTATCTTTTGGGCAAAGGCCTCCCATTCCTTGACGGGATAAATGTTCAGGCATTTGTCAAAGCCCCGGCTAATCATGACTTCGCTGCCCAGCTCGTCCCGGAGTTTTGCGGGTATGGACACCCGGCCCTTCTGGTCCATTGAGTACCAGTATTCGCCTATGAACATGTTATCCCCCCCCCTTTGATTTAAATTTATGGTCGAATAGTGTATTTTTGTGGGATTTCATACAACTTCGTGCCACAATTTCCCACCGTGTATTTATTATATACAAAGATTTTTCAAAATGCAATACCTTTTTAAGTTTTTTTTAATAATTTTTAGTATTACGTAAACCGCTGGATTTCGTCAAAACACCTTGATTTTCGGCATTTTTCGAGGATGTGGGGTAAACATGTCTTTCATCCTTATGTAAACGAACACCTGTTCGCTGGATGGGGATAAAAAATCCCGCCGAATTCGTTGTTCCCAATAAAATCGAATCTTTTTTGGGAGCGAAAAGGCGGATTTTATACATCTCGGTGGGTTGATATCATTTTTGTTTCCTTCTTTTACAGATTGACAGCACTAACCCCTCATCGGTCAGCGCCGCAGGTGCAATATAGCTGCCCGAAGGGCAATATAACTGTACCAAAGGCACAATATAACTGCGAGCAAAGCAAGTAATCAAGCCGCCACGAAGTGGCCACCACCCCTCATCCACCGCTGACGCG
>DCTQ01000014.1 GCA_002329395.1 Candidatus Avelusimicrobium alvi
GCTAAGACCTGCTTAAAACGGCAAAACAACTCTTCCGTCCTCTGACGGTGCCATCCGACTAATTGAGCCACCCTGTTTAAACAATATCGCCAAGCAACCGTATCAAGAGGGCGGCCAACGCTCCTGAAATCCGGTTTTACGCGGCGCGTTTTACAGCTTAATTTGTTACAATGGGAGTATGGAGCGCATTTTACATTTTGAAGAGCTGGATTCCACCAACACGTATCTCAAAACGCACTGCGCTCAACTGCCCGATAAAACCGTCGTTACCGCAAAACGGCAAACCGCCGGACGCGGACGGTACGACCGCAAATGGATTTCCCAGCCGGGCGGACTGTATTTTTCCGTTCTTTTAAAACCGCAAAAAACCGATTTCCTGCCCAACCTCACGCAGTTAATGGCCCTGTGCGTATGCCGCGCGGCGGAAAACTGCGGCGTAAAAGCCGTTTTAAAATGGCCCAACGACGTACTGGCTGACGGTAAAAAATTATGCGGTATTTTGAGCGAAGCCGTCATGTCCGGCGGACAAATCGCAGGCGTGGCGCTGGGAGTGGGCGTAAACGTGGAACAGACGGATTTACGGCACGTCGGCCAGCCGGCCGTTTCCCTGCGCGGGCTTGGCGTACGGACGGAGCGCGGCGCATTTTTACAACAAATTTTGGACCTGTTCTGGCGGGACTATCCGGCCCTTCTGCAGCGCGGATTTGAAGCCGTGCGCGGGCCTTACAAACAACGCTTTGTGTATATCGGCAGGCAAATATCCGTTCAAAACGGAAACAAAACCCTTTTCGGCACGGTGCAGGACGTGTCCCCCCGCGGGACGCTTATCCTCTCCACCGCCAAAGGCCCGGAAGAAATCTATATAGGAGACCTAATCGTATGAGTGCAGATAATCTGATGATGCAATCCGTCAACATCACCGTAATCGGGATGTTGGTCGTGTTCGTTTTTCTGATCGTCATGGTCGGAATTATGAAAGTGTTGGGCAAGCTGGTTGACGCGATGGAAAAATACTTCCCGCAGACCGTGCCCGACGCGGGAGACAACGCACTGGTCGCCGTGGCCGTGGCCGCCGCCAGCAGATTTCAAGGAAAATAAACCGGGGGAACCATTATGAAAAAAATTAATTTTATGCTTACCGCGTTTCGCGACGGATTCCAGTCCGTCTACGGCGCGCGCGTACTGACCAAAGATTTTATGCCGGCCGTAGAGGCCGCCCGCCACGCCGGAATCAGCCATATGGAATTTGGCGGCGGCGCGCGTTTCCAGGCGCTGTTCTTCTACTGCAACGAAAACGCGTTTGATATGATGGACACGTTCCGCAAAACCGCCGGGCCGGACGCCAATCTGCAAACCCTGGCGCGCGGCGTGAACGTGGTGGGGCTGGAAAGCCAATCTTCCGACGTTATCAAAGCCCACGCCCAGCTGTTTAAAAAACACGGCACCACCACCATCCGCAACTTTGACGCGTTAAACGACGTCAACAACCTGATTTATTCCGGCCAGTGCATTCACGACGCGGGGCTGAAACACGAAGTGTGCGTAAGCATGATGTCCCTCGCGCCGGGCTGGGACTCCACCGGCAAAATCCATACCGAAGAATTTTACGAAAAAACGCTGCGCGATATTTTAAACTCCGGCGTTCCGTTTGATTCCGTCTGCTTTAAAGACGCTTCCGGCACGTCCACCCCGGCCACCGTGGGCAAAACCATCGCCATGGCGCGCCGCCTGCTGCCCGAAGGCACCAAAATCGTTTTCCACACGCACGAAACGGCGGGCAACTCCATCGCCTGTTACTTGGCCGCCATTGAAAACGGTGCCGACCAGCTGGACCTTTCCATGCAGCCCACTTCCGGCGGCACCTGCCAGCCCGATATTTTAACGATGTGGCAGGCCCTGCGCGGCACCGAATACACGCTGGATATTGACCCGAAAAAAATCCAGGAAGCCGAAAATGTGTTCCAGGACTGCATGAGCAAATACTTTCTGCCGCCCGAGGCCACCGCGGTCAACCCGATTATTCCGTTCTCCCCGCTGCCCGGCGGCGCGCTGACGGCCAACACCCAAATGATGCGCGACAACGGCACCTTTGACAAATTCCCCGAAGTCGTCAAAGCCATGGGCGAATGCGTCAAGCTCGGCGGGTTCGGCACGTCCGTTACCCCCGTTTCCCAGTTCTACTTCCAGCAGGCGTACAGCAACGTGATGTCCGGCCCGTGGAAAAAAATCACCCCCGGCTACGGCAAAATGGTGCTCGGATATTTCGGCAAAACCCCGGTGGAGCCGGACCCGATGGTCGTCAAAGCCGCCAGCGAACAGCTGGGGCTTGAACCCACCAAAAAGACGCCGCTTGAAATCAACGACGCGGACCCGAAAAAAGGCCTCAAACCCGCCAAAGCCAAACTGGAAGAAGCGGGACTGCCGACCACGGACGAAAACGTTTTCATCGTGGCCACCTGCGCCGACAAAGGGCTTTTGTATTTGAAAGGCGAAGCCAAAGTAAACGGCATCCGCTGGGCGGCCGACGTGAAAAAAGCCGCAAGCGCCGCGCAGGCGGACGGCCCGGTAAAAGTAACCGTGGACGGGAAAGCCTACGAAGTCGTGTTTGACGGCAATGACGCCGTGGTAAACGGCAAACGCTACGCCGTGTCCACCGCCGCGTCGGACGCCAAGGCCGAAACCAAAGCCGCCGCGCCCGCGGGCGGAGCCAAGGTGGACGCGCCGGTGCCGGGCGCAGTGCTGCGCCTGAGCGTAAAAGACGGCGACCGCGTGAGCGAAGGCCAGGAAATTATTGTGCTGGAAGCCATGAAAATGGAAACCCCGGTTTCCGCGCCGGCTTCGGGCACGATTCACTTCCTCGTCAAACAGGGCGACCAGGTGCAGACCGGGCACCCGCTGGCCGAGATTAAATAAGAGAGGACGCCATGGATATCTTAACTTCTCTTACCAAAATAGCGCACTCCACTTCTTTGTACGCGCTCACGTGGCAGCAGCTCGTGATGATTGTAGTTTGCTGTTTTCTGCTGTGGCTGGGCATTAAAAAGCAGTTTGAACCGCTTTTGCTCATCCCCATCGCCTTCGGCGGTTTGCTTTCCAACATTCCGCTGGCGGGCATCGCCGAAGCGGGCGGTTTCCTGCGCATCGTTTACGACGCGGGTATCCAGACGGGGCTCTTCCCGCTGTTTATCTTTATGTCCGTAGGCGCGATGACGGACTTCGGCCCCTTAATCGCCAACCCGAAAATGGCGCTTTTGGGCGGCGCGGCGCAGTTTGGTATTTTCGCCACGCTTATCGGCGCGATTGCCTTGTCGTACATCCACTTTGGCGACGCCCAGCCGTTTGCGTTTGGCATGAAGGAAGCCGCTTCCATCGGCATTATCGGCGGGGCGGACGGCCCGACGGCCATCTTCTTAACGTCTCGCCTGGCGCCGCAGCTGTTGGGCGCGATTGCGGTGGCGGCGTATTCGTATATGGCGCTGGTGCCGATTATCCAGCCCCCCATTATGAAACTGCTGACCACGCAGGCCGAACGCAAAATTAAAATGACGCAGCTGCGCCCCGTTTCCAAACGCGAGAAAATCCTTTTCCCGCTCGTGCTTCTGCTGCTCTGCGCCTTCCTGCTGCCCGACGCCGCGCCCTTAATCGGCGCGCTGACGTTCGGCAACCTGATTAAAGAATCCGGCGTGGCGGAGCGTCTGTCCAAAACCCTGCAAAACGACTTCTGCAACATCACCACCATTTTGCTGGGATTGTCGGTCGGATCCAAACTGCAGGCCAGCCAGTTCCTGAAAACCGAAACGCTGGGTATTTTGGTGCTCGGCATTATCGCGTTCTCCATCGCCACGGCTTCGGGCGTACTGTTGGCGAAACTGATGAACTGCTTTACCAAAACGAAAATCAACCCGCTCATCGGTTCCGCGGGCGTATCGGCCGTGCCGATGGCCGCGCGCGTATCCAACAAAGTGGGCTTGGAATACGACAAACACAATTACCTGCTGATGCACGCCATNNCATGGGCCCCAACGTGGCCGGCGTAATCGGCAGTGCGGTGACGGCGGGGGGGCTGCTGTCCCTGCTGGGCAAATAAGTTTGCAAACGCCAAGCGCCCCGGTTTTTTGCCGGGGCGCTTTTTCTTTGCTACAATAAGCCTATGAACGCACATTTCGTCCCTTCCTCTTCCCAAAAGAATACCGCCGTCGTGCTGGGCGCGACGGGCAACCTGGCGTTTGCGCTGGGTGTAGTGCTTAAAGGTCTTAAACGGCACAACCAAAAACTGCTGGAAGAGGCCGACGTTATCGTCTACTACCAAAATATGGACGAAACGGCCCGCGAGGCGCTGGGCAAGATTATTCCGTGCCGCTTTGTACCGTACAAATTTCCGCATATGGCAGGCATGCGCCCGCACGTCCTGCGCGACTACGGCGAAATGACGTTTGTGCGCTACGAATGTTTCCGTTTCCTTAAAAATTATAAATATGTAATGTGGCTGGACGCCGACATTTTAATCCAGGGCGACATTTCCGGTATGCGCGGCGAAATTCCGCACGGCATCGGCTTCCGCCGCGAGTATTACGACGAACGCGTGCGCGTGAACTTTACCGAAGACATTGAAGGCTTTACGATGGACGCCCCGCATTACAACGCGGGCATTATGGCGGCTTCCAACCGCCTGCCGGGAAATATGGACGATTTGTCCGACTGGTGCTATCAAAAAACATCCGAAATCAGCGAATCGCTGTACTACCCGGACCAGGGCATCCTGCTTTTAATGTGCGAACATTTCAAACTGACCATTGACCCTTTAAGCGAAAAATACAACTGCGAAGCGCGCCGCAGCGCGGCGGCGCTTAAACAGGCCGCGCTGGTGCACGCGGTGGGGCACCGCAAATTTTGGAAGTATTACTATTTCAATGAATGGTACCAAACCTATAAAGAGTGGGTAAAAGAAACGGGCCTTGCGTGCGAGAACCGTTTCCCGGCGTTTGAAAAACTGGGCTTATTAAAATACCCGCTGTTCCAAGCCGCCCCGAACCCGGCCAAATACCCGGTTAAGTTTATCACCTATCTGGTGCGCGCATTATTTCATTGTAAATACTGATACAAAACCCGGTCCGGCCGGACCGGGTCTTTATTAAAACTGTATACCGTTACACAAACGCCGTCCCAACGGCGTATATCCCGTGCAGATTACTTCGCCGGGATGAGCGGACCGGGCAAACCAAACGAGCAATTCTAAATCAGACGTCGCTGAAGAACCGTATGTATATCCCGACGAATAAAATTTTATCCGAACGCTGCTTGTAGCGGGAGTTATTTCCCCGCCGATGATATTGTCTATAAAAGCAAACGGGCATTGAAACACTCCGGTATCACTCGTATTCACTAAAGAACAAGTACCGGAATAATCTATATCCAATTCATCCAAATGAGCCGTATAGGTGCTATTAGACATATAATATACTTCCTGCGCACGGCGTATACCCTGGGCCACCTGAAAATAATTCATCAACCGGCTTTTGGCGACCGCTGTTTGATATTGGGGCAGCGCGACGGAAGCCAATATACCAATGATTAGCACCACTACCAACAGCTCTATANNACGCGTCAAGCCCCTTCCAGGGGGCGGTTCTCTATGCGGGTACATCTGACTGATGGGGCCACACTGTTTAAACAATACCGCCACGCAACGTAAAATCTGCACGGCCTGCAGCGCGCCTGACCTAGCCCAAATGCCTCAGACCTCAGCCCATCATAGACAGAAAAAAACCTCCCATCCGGGAGGCTTTTTAAAATCAGCCACATTTCTACGCGGAAACTTTCACGCCGTTCTTCGGGCACAAATGCGCCAGCGTACAGCGCGAACATTCCGGCTTGCGCGCATTGCACACCTGCCGCCCGTGCAAAATAAGCGCAATGCCAAACCAGCCCCAATACTTATACGGAATAAGCTTCATCAAATCCTGCTCCACTTTCACGGGATCGGTCTGTTTGGTAAGCCCCAGCCGGAAAGACAGTCTTTTAATGTGCGTATCCACCACAATGCCTTCGGGCTTTTTAAAATAATCCCCCAGCATCACGTTGGCCGTTTTGCGCGCCACGCCGCGAAGCGTCAGCAAATCTTTCATATTTTGCGGCACTTCCCCGCCGTACACTTCGCAGATGCGCCTGGAAGTTTCAATTAAAGACAACGCTTTGCTGTGGTAAAACCCGGCGGAATGGATCAGTTTTTCCACATCTTTCACTTCGGCCGCCGCCAGCTTGTCCGCCGTCGGATATTTTTTAAACAAGCCGGGCGTGATTTTATTGACGCGTTCGTCCGTACACTGTGCGGACAAAATCACCGCGCACAGCAGTTCCCACGCACTGCCGTGGTGAAGCGGAATGATATGCTCCGGGTATAGTTTTTTAAGTTCTTTGACAACGGCCGTTACGTCTGTTTTTTTAGCGGGCATGGAGTCCCCCCGTTTTGGAGTAAATGTACGCACCGGCCAGGAAAAGCAGGTTGACTAAAATAATCGTTGCGCCGGACGGAATGTTAAATAAAAACGATAAATAAACCCCCGCCCACACGCTTCCCACGCCAAACGCGGCGGACAGCCATAAAACCTGTTTAAACGTGCGGGAAATCAATAAAGCCGATACGGGCGGAATAATCAGCAAAGCCGAAATCAGGAAAATGCCCACCACTTTAAACGCCAGCACCACCGCCACGGACGTAACCACCACCAGCGCGGTATTGACGGCGCGCACCGGCACGCCGCGCGTGCGCGCGAAAGGTTCGTCAAAGCAGGCGGACGTTAAATCGCGGTAGAAAAAGAACAGCCCCGCCAGCACCGCCGCCAGCAGAATGCCGCACAGCACGGCTTCGTCCCTAGACACGGTTAAAATACTGCCGAATAAATACCCCAGCAAATCGGTGTTAAACCCGCCGGCCAGCGCGGTAATCAGCAGTCCCACGGAAAGCCCCGCCGCGCTGACGATGCCGATGGCGGCGTCCCCGTAGATTTTAAATTTCTGCGTAATTTTCATAATGCCTAAAGAAGACAGCACCACCACCGGCACCGACATATACACCGGGTTCGCGGACGTGAGCAATGCAACCGCCACCCCCGTCAGGCAGACGTGGCTCATCCCGTCGCCGATGAGCGACAGCCTTTTAAGTACCAGAAATACGCCCAGGAGCGCGCACGAAGCGGCCACCAAACTCCCGGCCGCCAGCCCGCGCTGTACAAACCCGTAGCTTAAAAATTCGGCAATCATTTTCCCCCTCCGCACGAGCACCCCAGCGGACAATGTCCGTGGTTGTGCAAATGGTCAATGGTATGCTGGGCAAAAGCGCCGAGTTTTTCGGCCACTTCGTTGGAATGGCAAAACTCTTCTTTCGTACCGAAAAAGACGAGTTTTTTGTCCACATACATAAATTTGGAAATATATTTGCCCACTTCCCCGGTGTCGTGGGTGATGAGCAGAATGGTTACGCCGCGCTTGGCGTTAAGTTCGCCCAGCAGATTAAAAAACATCTCGCGGGATTCCGCATCCAGCGCGGTGGAAGGTTCGTCCAAAATAAGCAGTTCCGGCCGGCTGACCAACGCGCGCGCCAGCAGTACGCGCTGCTGCTGGCCGACGGATAAATCGTGAAAAATGCGCCCGGCATACTCGCGCCTGCGGGTTTTTTGCATGGCGTCGTACACTTGCCTTAATTCGCCCGCCGATACGCCGCTTCCTCTGTGCGAAGAAAGCCCCATCAGCACCACTTCTTCGGCCGAAACCGGAAACCGGCTCTGCGATACCGGGCTTTTCTGCGCCAGATAACCGATTTTATGCCAATCTTTAAATTGAGCCAGTTCCGTGCCAAACAGCTTAATGTCGCCCGAGCCTTTTTCCAGCCCCAGCAACAGTTTTAATAAAGTGGTTTTACCGCCGCCGTTGGGGCCGATGAGCCCCACGTAATCGCCCGCTTCCACGGAAAAAGAAATATCTTCCAGCACCGGTACGCGCACATACGCAAAGCGCAGACCACGGGCTTCAATTACGCTTGGCATCCGAGCCCCCTCTGCAGGCTTTCCAAATTGCGCCGCATCAGTTCCCCGTATGTAACGCCTTGGTCAAAATCCTGCTTGCTTACGTGTTCCACGGTGTAGAGCGGCAGCACCTGCGCGCCGGTTTCGCCCGCCACGGCGGCGGACAAACGCGGGGAAAGCGTTTCTTCGGTAAAAATCACGCGCACGTGATTGTTTTTAATAAACTTTACCAGTTCCGCCAGCTTGCGCACGGAATGTTCCCCGTCGTGCGAAGAACCCGCCAGCGCGGAAAGGGACAAATCGTAATTTTTGGTTAAATTTTTAAACGCCAAATGCCCTACGTGCACGACTTCGCGGCTTTGGCAGTCGGCCAGGCCCTTTTTATAAGCTTCGTCCAGCGCGGTCATTTCTTCGTCAAACGCTTTTAAATGGGCGGCGTACGCGTCTTTATGGGCGGGGTCTTTTTCCGCCAGCGCGGCGGAAACGGCTTTTGCAATTTGTTTGACGTTGTTAAAATCCATCCACACGTGCGGGTCGTCGGAAGCGGCGGCGTACTGCGCCGCCTGAAGAACTTGCGTATTTTCCCCCGCGCCGGAAGCAATATCTTTAGCCCACGGTTCAATCCGGTCCGACACGTACACAAACAAATCCGCCTCTCTTACTTTTATAAGCGCGCCCGGCGTGGGTTCAAAAGAGTGCGGCTCGGCATTGGCCGGAAGCAGCATGGATACGTCCGCCCGGTCCGCCGCCAGCTGTTTCACCAGCGTATACGGCACATAGCCCGAAACCACCACACGCGGCTTAGCCCCCTGCTCCACGGGCATATGATGACGGCGCGGCGCAGACCAAAGCCGCCACACCAGCGCGGCCAGTAACAGAAAAACAACGGCAGGCAAATATCTCTTCATAAAAAACTCCCCCTAAACTCTCTATGGCTATATTATACGATTTCCCGGGCCCGGGCGGGAGCGGGGCTTACAATTTACTATAATGTAAAAAAGGAGAATTCTATGAGCTACATACTTGCGTTGTGTCTGTCGTTATGCTGGGGAACGGCGTTCCTCGCGTCCAAAAACATTGTGGAAAACCTGCCGCCCTACTGGGGCACGTTTTACCGCGTACTTGCGGGGCTGTGTTTCTTTATCGTTTTGTACGGCGTACAGCGTAAGAACTTAAAATGCCCCGTCAAACAATTATGGCGCCCGTGGACTATCGGCCTCCTGCTCATTTTGCTCCCGTTTGCGGCTATTTCGTGGGGCCAGCGGTTCGTCGCGCCCACCATCGGCGGTATTTTTAACGGCACGGTGCCGATATGGTCGTTTATCGCCGGGGCCGTACTGCTTAAAGGGGAAGACCGCTTTACCTGGCGGCGCGCCATCGGCGTAACGGTGGGTATGGTCGGCCTGCTTATTATTATGCGCCCAATGATTGCCGCCGCACAGCTGGACGCCAGCCCGCTCGCGCTCTACGGCTGCATTGCGTTTTTGATTATGGCGTGGTCGTACAGCTTGGGCAACGTGCTTACCAAAAAAATTATGGTGGACAGCAACGCCATCCCCTACGAAGCCAACACCTTCCACCCATACCTTTTCTCCGCTGTTGTCTTGCTTATCGTCTCGTTTACTTTTGAACCGCTCCCGCCCGCTTCGGCGTTTACCAGCAAAGTGGTGCTGTCCATCATCAGCGCGGGCGTGTTTTCTTCCGCCGTGGCGTTTTTGCTGATGGTGGCGCTTATCAAACGCTGGGGCGCCACGCGCATGGCCTCCGTTACGTATTTTACCCCCGTAGTCGCGATGGCGAGCGATATGATTGCGTTTGGCCGCATGCCTTCCGGCGCGGAAATTGTGGGACTTTTGTTCATTTTCGGCAGTTTGGTAATGATTCAAAAGAAAGTAACGCCCAAAAGCAAATAATATATGAAAAAGATTTTAAACCTCCAGTGCATTAACTGCGGCAAAGAACATAAAACGAGCGAGGCCAACTTCGTTTGCACGGCCTGCGGCGGGAACCTGGAAGTCAATTACGATTACAAGCTGATTTCCAAACGCTTCAGCATCGGCAAACTCAAAGACAACCGCGAGTTTGACATGTGGCGCTATATGGACCTTTTGCCCATCAACGACCACGACAAAGTGCCCCATGTACACGTGGGCTGGACGCCGCTCTACCCGTGGAAAGACCTCGCCAAAGAGCTCCACATCTCCAACCTCTTGATTAAAGACGAAGGCCGCAACCCCACGGGCTCCATCAAAGACCGCGGCAGCGCGGTGGCCGTGGCGCGCGCGCTGGAACTGGAGCAGGGCGTCATCGCGGACGCTTCCACCGGCAACGCGAGCGACTCGCTGGCGTGTCTGACCGCCAGTATGCCGATGAAAACCGTCATCTTTGCGCCCAAATCCGTGCCGGACCCGAAGCTGGTGCAGTTACTGGTATACGGGGCGGAAGTTATCGGCGTGGACGGCTCGTACGATGAAGCTTTTGAGCTGTGCAAACAATCCGTGCAAAAATACGGCTGGTATTCCCGCGCCGCCGGGTTCAACCCGTTTACNNAAAAAACCTGCGCGTTTGAAATCTGCGAACAATTGGATTGGGAAGCGCCGGACAAAGTGATTGTGGCCGCCGGGGACGGAACCGTGCTGGCCGGCCTGTGGAAAGGGTTTACCGATTTTAACAAGCTGGGTATTATTGAACGTATGCCGCAGATGATTGCCGTGCAGGCTGAAGGCAGTGCGGCCATCGCCCGGGCGTTTAACAACCGCACCGAAGTGCAATCCGTCGCCGCGCACACGGTGGCGGACAGCATTGTAGTCAACTATCCGCGCGACGCGGCGCTGGCCCTGCAGGCCTTGCAGGAATCCAACGGCATCGCGGTAACGGTGACGGATGAGGAAATTTTAAAAGCCATCCCGGAACTGGCGCGCAAAGCCAACATTTTCGCCGAACCCGCCGGAGCCGCCACGTACGCCGCGCTAAAAAAACTGGTGGCCAATAAACAAATTGAACGCGACGAATCGGTCGTGCTCGTAGTGGGCGGAAACGGGTTAAAAGACATTGACTCCGCCATGCACGTCCTGCCCAAAGTATGCGTCATCCCCCCGACCATGGCGGCCGTGGAGGACGAACTGAAAGCCAAGGGCTTTATCAACTAGTTTTACCCGCACACAAAGGGCCTCCCCCGCTGAGGGTGAGGCCCTTTTTTACGGGCAAATTTCAGTTCAGCGCAAACGCTTTATAGCCGGACATATACGGATAATCTTCCGCCTCTTTGCCGCTGACGGCTTTGCAAATACGCATCGCCTCGCTATCGTCGGGGTGGGCTACACACACCTGCCGCCCCGCATAAACGGACTGCACCCCCAGCTGCTGCATAAAAAAACGATACTGCAATGTACTTCCCGCCGTGGTACGTTTGGCGACGATATTATAAGTCGTGGGGTCCAATCTGAAAGTAAAATCTTTCACCTTCGGCTCTTCTTCCCCCAGCTCGTCCCAAGAATAGGTATATTTTCCGTTAGCTAAATAATAGAGCTCTTCCGCCTGCGCCAAGTGTTTACCCAATACCATAGCTTGCACGGCGCGGGATTTTTCCACCGCGTATTGATACTGCGGCACAGCAACAGCGGCTAAAATGCCGATGATTAAAACCACCAACAACAGCTCTATAAGCGTAAATCC
>DCTQ01000022.1:0-9126 GCA_002329395.1 Candidatus Avelusimicrobium alvi
CGGCCGCGCATATACGCCAGCGGCACAATTTCCAAAATGTTGTTGTATTTCAGCGAGTTAAAACGCTCCATGCCGAGCATCGCGTAAAACGCGTCGTAAATAGGGCGCAGGTACGGGTCCACTTTTTCTTCAATGTCTCCGGGCAGGAAGCCGAGTTTTTCGCCGGCTTCCACAATCGGGCGCGTTACCACGATGCGCTCCGTCATTCCGAGCTCCAGCGCGCGCAAAGCGCACGCACAGGCCAGAAAGGTTTTACCCGTGCCGGCGGGGCCGGAGGAAATGACGAGGTCGTTGGCAAATACGGCTTCAATGTATTTTTTCTGGTTTTCGCTGCGGGCTTCCACCGGGCGGGCGTGCTCGGGCCGGAAAACGACGTTGTTGGCAAACGGCAGCGTGTCTTTTACCAAATCCAGCGGACGTTTTTCGGCGTTTAACGTCAGGTCTTTCTGCAGTTTGGCGAGGGCTTTGTCCACGCGCGAGTTGGTGCCTTTGACGGACAGTAACGCCCCGCCGCCGTCTTCGTCGTATTTGACGAACACGGTAACTTTAAAGTTCTTTTCCAGCGCGCGGAGCTTGCGGTCCTGTATGCCCAGCGCAATCAGGATTTCTTCCTGGTTTTTAAGTTTCAGCGTTTTAATCATGGTATTAAGTAAAAAGCGCGGCTTGCGGGCCGCGCTTTAGGTTAAAACTTGCTCTTTCCGCGCGGGATGACGACAATCCCCGACGGGTCTATATAGTATTTCTGCGAATCGGCCTCCATATTGTGGCCGATAGTCTGCTTGGCGGCAATCGTATTAAAACGGTCCATAATCACCTTTTTAAGTTTCGCGCCGGCCTTGATTTCGCAGTTATCCATAATCACACAGCCGTCCAGCTCCGCGCCTTCGCCGATGGTTACGGAATCGCTGATGACGCAGTTTTTGATTTTGGCTTTGGGGTGGATGATGCATCCGTCGCCAATCATGGAATTGGTAACCGTGCCGCCCAGGTATTTGGTGGGGGGAACGCGGTTTACCGTCGTGCTGACGGGCCAGGCGGGATTGTTTAAATCCAGCTTGGGCTTGGGGCCCAGAATATCCATATTGGTCTGCCAGAACGATTCAATCGTTCCCACGTCGCGCCAGTAGCCCTGCTCTTCGTACGGCTTGGCGCCGGGCAGCGTCTGGCTTTGGAAGTTGTAGGCAAAGGTGCGGTGGTCCGTTAAAATTTTGGGCAGAATGTGTTTGCCGAAATCTAAAGCCGGCACGTCGCAGAAGCGTTTTTGGAGCACCTGCAGCAGAACATCCGTATTAAAAATATAGTTGCCCATGGACGCGTACGCCGCTTTGGGGTTGCCCGGAATGGGTTTGGGGTGTGCGGGTTTTTCGTCAAACTGGATGATGCGTCCGTCTTCGTCCGTACCCAGCACGCCGAAGGCGGTGGCTTCTTCCAGCGCCACGGTGTTGGCGGCTACGGTAACGTCGGCCTTGTTTTTCAGGTGGAAATCAATCATCTGGCGCACGTCCATGCGGTAGATGTGGTCCGCACCGAAGATGGCCACCAGGTCGGGCGCAAAGTCTTTTACCAGGTTGATGTTCTGGCGCACGGAGTCGGCCGTGCCGCGGTACCAAATTTCACCCAGGCGCATTTGCGGCGGCACGCAGGTTAAAAAGTGGTCCGAAATAATACCTTCGCTGCGCCAGGTGGTGCGCAGGTATTCAATTAAACTCTGCGAAAGATACTGCACCAACACGTAGGAAGAAAAAATCCCCGAGTTGACGAAGTTGGAGAGCACAAAATCCACGATTCTGTACTTGCCGCCGAACGGGACGGAAGGCTTGGAGCGGTCTTTGGTTAACGGATAAAGACGCTCGCCTTTGCCCCCGGCCATAATCATGCCGAGTATTCTCATAAGTTTCCCCTTTTAAGATAAGACTTTTATTCGGAACCCAGCGGCAGCTGCTTGTTTAACGCTTCAAAAGCTTCCCACGACCACGGCATTTTTTCAGCCACGATTTTGGCGATTTCGTCCGCATAGACGCGGATTTCTTTCTGCGCGTGTTTGTCGGTGCGCAGGCAGAGAAAGTTAAACAAACTTCTGGCGTTGACGCTCCAGTAAAATTGGGTGTATTGGCAGACCGGCAGTACGCCGCGCGCCATTTCGCGCGCCACGCCCGCTTCAATAAGTTTGTGGTAAGCGGCGTAGGAAGCCTCCACGCTGTCTTCGTAAATTTTACGAAGGGCGGCGTTGTCCAGCTGCGAGTCGGCCACGGAACCCTGTTTGTTTTTGGTGTCCTGGCCGCGGAACCGGTCGGGGATATAGAATTCGTCCTTCACTTCGGTATAGCGGGCGCTTACTTCGTTGTAAGAACCCCAGCGGTGGCGCATCCACTGGCGCGCCACATAAATCGGACAGCAGATGTGAAACTGAAAATAACAATGCTCAAAAGGGGTGTGGTGGGCGTGTTCCATCAGGTATTTAATCAGGCGTTTGTCCTGTTCCGGGCCTTTGGAAACGGCCCCGAACGATACGCGGGCCGACTGTACGGCGCGGTCGTCTCCTCCCATAAAATCCACCAGGCGCACGAAGCCTTTATCCAGCACGTTGATTTTTTCGTTAGACTGTTGCACAATGTTCTCCTGAAAAGCTATTTAAAAATTTCCACGACGGAACTGCTGCCGTCCGGCAGCACCTCGGCGGCCAGTACGGCGCGGTCCGAGCAGGCGGTGTCGTATACGACGCCGTCCAGATTGACGGTATCTTGAAGGGATAACCGTCCTTTTTCAAACGTCAGAAAATGTATTTTGCCGCTTTGGTATTGGCCAAAGGTTTCGGACAAGAGGCCGAGCTTGGAGGTGTTTTCCACCGCTGCCACCGTGGCGTCCCCGGCGGGGCCGAAGACCTGGAGGGAAGGGTAGAATTTCACAATCTCCTGCTTATATTTTACACGATTTGGAGCGGCGGCGAATAAATCTTTGCTTTCGGCGCGTTTGCCGTTTTGAAGCGTCAGGCGTACGGTGCCGTTGGAGGAAGTATAAATCAGATTGTCCGCGCCGGCGTTTTCTACGTCGTAGCGGTTCAGGCCGGTGAGCCAGTTGCGCTGGGTGGAAAACATATCTTTTTGCACGGTGTATTTGCCGTTTTGATAGGCCACCTCGCGCGCGTTGCCGGGGCGCGCGGCGGAAACAAACGGTTTTTGCGCCCAGATTTTTTTGTCTTTGCCGCAGCCGAGTTCTTTGACGAAGTAGGGCAGGGAAGCGGTTTCTTGTAAGGCGCCGTTTTCATTTTCCAGCACCAGGGCGGAAACCGAGGAGCGGGACGGATCGTAAACCGAGACGAAAATCTGCGCCAGGCCGCCTTCTTTAACGGGGGCGGCGGAAAGCGTAACGGCCCGCTTGGCGGACGGCACCGTGTAGGACAGCTGTTCGGCCAGCGTGTCTTTTCCCGCGCGGCTCCAGACGGTTACTTTTCCGTCTGCGGACAGCGTAATAAAATTCTGTGCTCCCGGCGCGGTAATGTCGGCCTGGGTAAGGCTGATGATTTCCTGCTCTACGGGCGCGTAAACGATTTTCTGGCGGGAAGAGGCGTTTTCGTCCGCGTCCCGCGTATACACCGGGGCGGCGGGGGCGGCGGCTTCAATCACGGCTTCCTGCCCGACGGAGGCGGACGCTTTTTCCGGCAGTTCGCCCACGGCGTACATCGGCTGTACTTCCACAATTTTGCCTTCCGGCGAATAGGTGTAAATATCGCCTAAATTCTTGCCCGTTTTCGGATTGACGAGCTTTTCGGACGACAGAATGACCTTAAAAATTTCTCCTTTCTGGACGCTGCGGTTTAAGGAAGTGGTGTCCAGGTATACTTTTTGTCCGTCTACACGGACCACCGTTGCCTGCGCGCCTGCCAGCGCGGGAAAAAACAGTAAAACGGATGCGGCGATGAAGCAGATGATATTATTTTTCATATAATAAATGTATACCATTTTTACCGGGTGTGAACAATGACAAAAAACAACTTTAACGACTTGGTGGAAACCTTCGCCGTATTGCGCGGGCCGAACGGCTGCCCCTGGGACAGAAAACAGACCCACGAGAGCTTGATTAAATGCCTGCAGAACGAATCCCAGGAGCTGATTGACGCCATCAATAATAAAGATGACGAAAATATGAAAGAAGAACTGGGCGACGTGCTTTTGCAGGTGCTGATGCACAGCCAGATTGCCGCGGAAGAAGGCAAATTTACGATTGACGACGTCATCCAGGGCCTGTACGATAAACTGCACCGCCGCCATCCGCACGTATTCGGCGAGCACGCCAAAGCCGCCACGGCGGAAGAAGCGCTGGAAGTCTGGCGCGCGATGAAAAAGAAAGAACGCGAAAACAAATAAATCCGTTTGCTGTCGGTATTGAGGGTGCAGGTTCCGTCCGGGGCCTGCACCGTTTTTATGCGTACGGCAAGAACCTTTTTAGGACACAAAATAAACCCCCGCATATTATTTCGGGGGTTTAGCTCATTGTCATTATCATATGACTTATGTTCCTCTTTCCCTGGAAGGCTTCGTATCCGGGTCTTCGCGCAATAGGAAAACACGCCGTGCTTTCACAACTGCAACCAAGGACAATCGGGCTGATCCCAGGTACTTAGTACTATTAATATAGCCGGGTTTGCGGTTTTTTCAAGGCCTATTCGGCGGCCTGGGCCCTTTTTCTTTTTACCGTCTGAGAAATAAAAAAACCGGGGCCTAAAAAGGCCCCGGCGCGTTCAAATGCGGCGTTATTTTACCCAGGCGTCTGCGTGTTTGACGGACGGCACGTCCGCCGGGTTAAAGTGCGGGTCCAGCCCCGCTTTTTTCTGGCGGCGGTAGTCGGCCAGTACGTCCAGCACCTGGCGGCGCAGGCGGAAAATGGCGTAAATGTTCAGAAGCGCCATCACCGTCATAAACAAATCGGCCATATTCCATGCCAGCTTGAGCTGTAACACAGCGCCCAGCAGCACCATCACGCTTACTCCGGTGCGGAAGAGGGCCATTACCAGGCGGCTGCGGGTTACAAATTCCACATTGGCCTGCCCGTAATAATAATTGCCGATAATAGAGGTAAAGGCAAACAAAAGCACGCTGGCGGAGATAAAATAATTGCCGAGCGGGCCCAGCTCCTGCGTCAGCGCTTTTTGCGTAAGCGCAACACCTTCCAGCCCCGGGAAAGCCTGATAATCGGCCAGCAGTACGATAAACGCCGTGCAGCTGCAGATAATCAGCGTGTCTACAAATACGCTGAAGGTTTGTATATAGCCTTGCTTGACGGGGTGGGACGTATTGGCCGTAGCGGCCGCGTTGGGCGCGCTGCCCATACCGGCTTCGTTGGAAAAAAGCCCGCGGCGGGCCCCGGTCATAATCGTGGCCCCCAAGGCGCCGCCCGCCAGATTGCGCAGGCTGAACGCGTCCGAGAGGATAATACCCAGCACGCCGGGCAGTTTCTCCAGGTTTAGCAGCATGACAATTACCGTGATGGCAATATATCCCAATGCAAATACCGGCACGATGACGGCGGAAAACGCGGCGATGCGTTTTAATCCGCCGAAAATAATTACGGCGGTCAGCGCGGCCAGCACAATGCCGCTCAGCAGGGAGTCAACCTGAAACGTGGCGCTTAGCGACTGGGCGATGGTGTTGGACTGCACCGAGTTAAAAACAAAAGCAAACGTCAGCGTGATGATGACGGAAAACGCCAGCCCCAGCCTGCGGCTGCCCAGCGCGGTTTGCATATAATAGGCCGGACCGCCGCGAAAATGCGCGCCGGTTTTTACCTTATACACCTGGGCCAGCGTGCTTTCCGCAAAGGCGGAGGCCGCGCCGATGACGGCAATCAGCCACATCCAAAAAACGGCTCCGGGTCCGCCCACGGTAATGGCAATGGCCACCCCGGCGATATTGCCCGTTCCCACGCGCGAGGCCGTACTGATGGAAAACGCCTGAAACGGGGAGATATGGCCTTTTTCTTTGGAAGACCCTTCTCCGCCAATCATCAGCCGGAGCATTTCTTTCGGACGGACGAATTGGACAAAACGCGTGGCGAACGTAAAATACAGCCCCGCAAATAACAGCGCGGCCATCAGCACGTATCCCAGAAAACGGTCGTTAAGCAGGGATACGGCATGCGTCAATATATCAGTCATTACAACTCCTTATCAGTGGTTGCGGGTACAATCACAAAACGGGGGTGTGTTTTGAAAAAACACATTTTATAGTATAGCTGTTTTTGAAGCGCAGGGAAACGGTTTTTTTGCGGGAAAGACTTTATTTACACTTGCGGAGCTTTTTGTCCAGCCAGTTGCAGAAAAGCGTATTGCTGGCGAGCAGCAGCGGCGTAACAAGCATGGTGGAATATATCACCGAGCGGGAAATTTTAACGCGTTTGGCGGGATTTAAAATATCGGGCTCCCGGTAGACTTTAAAGAAGGTGTCCGCCGTCCAGAGTATCGGCCACGCCACCGCGGCGCGCTGGCCGGGCTGGCTTTTGGGCAGCTGCGGGAAATACTTTTTGCCGCTTTTCAGGTTGGCAAGCCCCCAGGCAATCCATTTGCGCTTGACGGGTTCAAACCGGGCGGAGTTGGCGCTGTCCAGCAGTTCGGCGGCCGTCAGGCCGGCTTTTTCCAGGTCGGTGCGCGGAAAATAACAGCGGCCGATGCGCAGGTCTTTGGGAAGGTCCCGCAGAATGTTGACGATTTGCAAGGCGTCGCCTATGTGCTGGCCAAGCTCGTAAAATTCTTCTTCCGGCATATGGATGTCCGCCGTGCCGTAAATCAGCCGGCTCCAGAACAGCCCCGGTTTGCCGCCCATCAGCCGACAGTAGCGTTCCAGCTCGGCGGGCGTGTCAAACGCTTTGGGCTCGGGAGCGGATTCGTTGGGGAAAAAGCTTAAATCGGTTTTCATTCCCTCACATACGGCGTATACCACGTCGGTAATGTTCTCGCGCTGCTCGCTGGAGATATTATTGAGAAGTTCCAGACACGGCATTAAATTCTTTACGAGTTCGGCTTCGTACGGGTTTTCCGTGCCGCCGGAAATTTCATGTGCGAGGCGTGCGGCTTCGGCCGGATCCTGTTCCAGCAGCAGGTGCGGGAAGCGTTCAATCCAATACAGGCGGCGGGAAGAGGGGAGGACGGGCGTATCCGCAATGGTATCGGCATAGCGGCAGAGTAAATAAGCGATGCCAAAAGCGGGGCGCATACTGCGGGGAAGCGCCCGGACGCTTAGGTATAAGCTGCGGGAGGTGTTTTTTAAAAGCGTCTCTATATCCATATATATAAGAATAGCAAATTTCGCCGGGCAAAAAATAATTGACACTGTTTTTGAAATAAAGCATAATATATTTATGCAATTGTTAAACGTTATTAACCACATCCACTCTTATTCCTTTAAGCCGATGAATTGGCTAAAGGAAGAATCCGTTTGGTGCGGGCGTTTAATATAATATAAACCGATTTAGTATTTTTTTAAAACCCCGCTTATTATAAAAATAAAAGCGGGGCTTTTTATTTTACAACAACAATAAAAACGATTTCACTTTCCGCGCTTTGGTGCGGAAATGAAAAAAACAAAACGGGTACAACAAAAAAATAAAGAAGGTTTGCGCTTCGGCGCAGCCTTCTTTTTTGTTGCAGAGAGAAGGAGTCATCCTGACAGACCGGAGACATGGCGGCGTGGGGATGATTGGCGGAATAGGAGATTCGGCGGTTTGCGGACCGTCATATGGCGCGCGGCAGGCGTTTGGAATGAACGGGCCGGCATATAAATGTGCGCGCACGCGCGCGTACGGGAGATAGGGGTTTTTGAGCGCAGAGGCCCGCGCAGGAGATGCCCGGGGGGATTGACTGCCCGCGCATTTTTTGCTATTCTTTATACAACAAAAGCGAATTGATCTTTTTTACGGCCCGGTACAAGCGGAAAGATAAACCGGGAATGTTTTCAACCTTCTCCCCGACGGAGAAAAAAAGAGTTGACAAACAAAACAAAAACAGCTATACTAAATATATAAGGAAACAAAAAGGTTTGTTTCCGCGGAAGTTTTCAAGAACCCTTTTTCAGATTTTTGAAAATTAGAAAAATGGGTCTTGACATTTCTGTCTTTTTTTGCTAGACTATAAAAGTAGTCGGAAATTGATCTTTGTAAAAGTAATAACAAAACTTCTTATTCGTTTTTATAAACCGTTCTTATAAACAGAAAACTTTTCAGCAGCGAAACATCACCTTATATTAGAAAAGGCAGACGATGGACTGAGCCAAGCCGATCAAGTTAGTTTTATAAAACAACTTATAAAAACACTTACATACAAGTCTTACCCCTTTGGCCCAAGCGGCCGCGACTTCCTTGAATAATCAAGAAGTATTTAAAAGACTTGAGCAGTTCCCATAAAGCGCTGTTTAAAGCAGGCGCGCCGGTTTGAAAAGAAAAACTTGACAAACTTTTAAAAATATGCTTTAATATAAGAGTAGTAAGAATTGACAAGCCGAGTAGTTGAAGAAAGTCTTTAATAAAAGGCTTGACAAAGCGAAGTAAATTTGTTATGATATCTTTACAGCTTTGAGAGCTGTAAAGAAGTTAAAAATAAATTTCCAATTGCTTTTTCCAAACTGGAAAAGAGCAACGAGGAAATTTCGTTCTCTGAAAATTTGACAGCAATGTGCGAATGGGCGATTTGAAATGGACGAATCCTTCGGGGTTTGACAGTTCAAGGCTCATTTAAGTAAGTCATATACTATATTATGACACCAAAGTTAATTCAAAAGAGTAGAGTCAAAAGTCAACAGCTCGCTGTTAGCGATTGATCGCCTTTAAACCGCTTGCGATTTAAAGGTAATTAATTCTAATGGAGAGTTTGATCCTGGCTCAGAGTTAACGCTGGCATCGTGCATAACACATGCAAGTCGAACGGGACTTTGCTTTGTAGCAATACAGAGTAAAGTTTAGTGGCAGACGGGTGAGTAATGTATAAGAAACCTACCTCTGAGTGGGGAATAACAGTCCGAAAGGATTGCTAATACCCCATAACATCTTTAGACGGCATCGTTTAGAGATCAAAGATTTATCGCTTGGAGACGGTCTTATATTCTATCAGCTAGTTGGTGGGGTAACGGCCTACCAAGGCGA
>DCTQ01000022.1:9176-9381 GCA_002329395.1 Candidatus Avelusimicrobium alvi
CAGTGGGGAATTTTGGACAATGGGCGAAAGCCTGATCCAGCAACGATGCGTGGAGGATGAAGGTTCTCGGATTGTAAACTCCTTTTGAGAGGGAAGAAAAAAATGACGGTACCTCTCGAATAAGCCACGGCTAACTACGTGCCAGCAGCCGCGGTAATCCGTAGGTGGCGAGCGTTGTCCGGAATTACTGGGTGTAAAGGGAGCG
>DCTQ01000053.1:0-25022 GCA_002329395.1 Candidatus Avelusimicrobium alvi
GCGCTTCGCCCGGGCCGTTTACCACGCAGCCCATCACGGCGATTTTAAGGCCGGTGGCTTTTTGAAGGAGGGCTTTGTCGGAATAAATTTTTTCTTCCAGCGCGTGCACGGTGCCCGTTACGTCCACCTGCGTGCGGCCGCACGTGGGGCAGGAAATCAGGTTCGGGCCGTATTCGCGCAGGCCGAGCGCCTTTAAAATTTCATACGCGGCGCGCACCTGCATACGCGGGTCTTCCGTCAGCGAAACGCGGATGGTGGCTCCGATGCCTTTTTGCAAAAGCGTACCCAGCGCCACCGCGCTTTTGACGGTGCCGCTTAAAAAGCTGCCCGCTTCGGTAAGGCCGATGTGAAGCGGAATATCGCTCTGGCGGGCAAACAGTTCGTTGGCGAGCACGGTGCGTTTGAAATTGTCCGACTTTAAAGATACCACTACATTTTTAAAGTTCAGCTGTTCCAAAATGTTGGCCTGTTCCAGGGCTTCGTTTACCATCACTTCGGCCCATTTTTCGTCGGAAAGGTCCATCTTTCCGTCCACGCTTTTTAAATACTTTACGCTCCCGGCGTTTACGCCGATGCGGATGGCCGTGCCGTGGTCCAGCGCCGCTTTGACGACTTCTTTGGTGTTTTCCACCGCGCCGATGTTGCCCGGGTTAATACGCACCTTGTCCACGCCCTGTTTAATGGCTTCCAGCGCGAGTTTATAGTCAAAATGAATGTCCGCCACCAGGGGGGAGTGAATGCGCTTTTTGATGTCCCCGATGGCCAGGGCGGCCTGCATATCGGGTACGGCCACGCGGTTGATTTCGCAGCCGGCGTCTTCCAGCAGGTTAATTTGTGCGGCCGTTTTTTCGGCGTCGCGCGTGTCGGTATTGCACATGCTCTGCACGCGCACGGGGTGCCCGGTCCCCAGGGTAAAAGGGCCTACTTTTACTTCTCTAGTCTTGTACATGTTCCGCCTCCGCGGGTTGGCTGTCGGCGGCCGTCTGCGTTACGGCGGCGGCCGCTTTGGGTTTAAAGAAAATGCGCTTTATGTCGGAGTACGAGGCGTAAAGCACCAGTAAAATCAGCAGGTACATACCCACGCTGGCGGCTTTGTTGAGCATATTTTCCGTCGGGAGTTTTTTGGTTAGCCCTTCCCACAGATAGACGAGGGCGTATCCGCCGTCCAGTATCGGAATCGGGAACAGGTTAAACATCCCCACGGCCAGCGAGAGCATGGCGATTAAAAATACAAAATCCAGCAGGCTCGTGTGCACCGATTTATGGATGATGTTCACAATGCCAATCGGGCCCGCGAGTTCGGGCGCTTTTTTCTTGGTAAAGCTTTGCGCCAGGGAAGAGAGGGAAAACTTCGTCCAGTAATAGCACTGGTACACGCCCAGCCCGGCGGCTTCCCACAGCGGTACCGGTTTATAAATGGGGTTTACCGTAATGCCCAGCACGGTCGGGGCGTCCTTTTTAAAGTCGGCGTCTTTGACGAGCGCGCTCATCGCTTTGCCGTCCCGTTCGTAGGCCAGCGTTACGTCTCCTTTGCGCGCGGCCATGGCCTGTGTTAAATCCTGCCAGGTGGCGATGTTTTCGCCGTTAATGGAGCGGATAACGTCGCCCGCTTGTAAATCCAGCTTGGCGGCGGGATAGCCTTCGGCCACCGCACCGACGGCGGCGGGGAGTTTGAGGGGATCCGTCTCCGGCATACCCTTGATGTAAATCAGCGTGGAAAAAATGACGGCGGCCAGCAGATAGTTAAACAGCGCGCCGTTTACCACCATAAAGAACTTGGCGTACCATTTCTTGGCCGCAAATTCGTACGGTTTGGGCGGTTCCGGCGCGTCCTGCGGGTGGAACATCGGGCCGGCGGGTTCTACAAATCCGCCGAAGGGAATGGCGCGGATTTGATAATCCGTATCGCCCGCTTTTTTATGCCACAGGATTTTGCCAAACCCAAACGAAAATTCGTTGACGCGGATGCCGGTTAAGCGGCAGGCGATGTAGTGCCCGAATTCGTGCACGATGACGATGGGGCTTAACACGACGATGACGGCTAGGACGGATAAAAGCATGGGTTTCTCCTAAATAACGGCTGTTTTATAGCTCTTTTCTTTCAGGCAGGCCGCCGCGGCTTCGCGGGCCCACCGGTCGGCTTCCTGCGCCTGGTTTAAGGTGGCTTCGCCCGAGGTCTGCGGGGCGGATTTTAACACGGTGTAGATGAGTTTGGGGATATCGGTGAATTTGATTTCTTCCTTTAAAAACGCGTCTACGGCCGTTTCGTCCGCCGCGCTTAATACGGCGGGCAGGATTCCTCCCTTGCGGGCGGCCGCGAGGGCCAGGTCCAGGCAGGGGAAGCGGGTTAAATCGGGTTCAAAAAATTCCAGCTTGGCGGCTTCAAACAAATTGAGTTTTTTTACCGGGCCGGCCGCTCGTAAGGGGTAGGTGATGGCGTACTGGATGGGCACGCGCATATCCGGCTCGCCCATTTGCGCCAGAATCGCCCCGTCGTTAAATTCCACCGCCGAATGCACGATGGACTGCGGATGAATGACGATTTGCACCTTTTCTTCCGGCAAATTAAACAAATTCATAATTTCAATGGCTTCAAAACCCTTGTTCATCAGGGTGGCGGAATCTACCGTA
Organism: Candidatus Avelusimicrobium alvi; assembly: GCA_002329395.1. GTDB lineage: Bacteria > Elusimicrobiota > Elusimicrobia > Elusimicrobiales > Elusimicrobiaceae > Avelusimicrobium > Avelusimicrobium alvi. The sequence goes on from DCTQ01000053.1 coordinate 2,632, forward strand.
ATCTTTTTGCCCATCTTCCAGCGCGGGTGGTTTAAGGCTTCGGCGGGGGTAACCGTGGAGAGCGACGTTTTGCGCTTGGCAAAGGGGCCGCCGGACGCGGTTAAAAACACTCGGGAAATCTCGGACGAGAGCTTTTGGTAGCCGTGCTCGTCCGCCATGCCCGCCAAACATTGGAAAATGGCGGAAGGTTCGCTGTCTACCGGAATGATGGCGGCTTCCCAGCGTTCGCATTCTTTCATTAAGGTTTTGCCGGCCATGACCATCGGCTCTTTGTTGGCGAGCGCAATCGTTTTGCCGGCTTTAATGGCGCTTACCAGCGGCTGGAAGCCCACCGCGCCCACCACGCCGCTGATGATGAGGTCCGCCGTCGGCAGAGAGGCCATAAACATCAGGCTTTCAATTTCCGGCGGCAGGAGGCGCGTGCCTTCGGGGATTTGGTCTTTGATTTTTTCGTAGCTTTCCGGACTCATCACCGCCGCAAAGCGGGGGCGGAAAGAGTGCAGCTGTTTTAAAAAAAGTTCGGTATTGCTGTTGGCCGAAAGCGCCATCACGCGGTAATCTTTACCCAGCCGCGCGATTACGTCTAACGCCGACGTGCCGATAGAACCGGTGGAGCCCAGAATCACGATATTTTTCATAACGTATAAAGCACCACGTAATAAAACAGGGGAGCAAGCAGCAGGTACGAATCAAAACGGTCCAGAAATCCGCCGTGCCCCGGCAGGAGGTTGGAAGAATCTTTCACCCCGGTGGAGCGTTTGATGACGGATTCGGCCAGGTCGGACACTTGGCCCACCACCGCAATTAACAGCCCCAACAGCACCGCTTCTTTAACGGAAAACAGCGTGGAAAGGAACAAATGCCGCATCAGCACCGCGCCGCCTACGGCCAGCAGGGTGCCGCCGACGGAGCCTTCCCATGTTTTCTTGGGGCTGACTTCCTGGTTCAGTTTATGCCGCCCGAAAAAGCGGCCGCTGAAATAGGCCCCGGTGTCGCACACCCAGACGGTGATAATCATAAAGAGCGTGAGGTATTCGCCGTAAGTTGCAATATCGCGCAGGTTCACCAAATGCGCCAGCGACCACGGAATTAAAAATACGCCCGTAAACGTGTTGCAAACGCGGTCCCACGAGCGTTTGGGGGTGAGGACTTCAAAAAGCAGTACGCCGAAAATTACCACGCTGACGGAGAAGGGATAGAGGTTATCCGGCAGTTCCAGACCGGCGGCGCCGCTGCGGCCCAGGACGGCCACCACGGCCATGAGCAGGCCGAAAATCATCAGGCTGGGCATATGCACGGGCTTCTTGCCGGCGGTAAGCACCAGGCCGTACTCGTAGAGGCAGAGCAGGATTACACAGCCGACAAAGGCCATATAAATCACGCCGCCAAAATGGATGGCGGCCAGAACAACGGGGATCCCTATCAGGGCGGTTAAAATTCTGGGTAATAGCATATCTTTATTTTACTATATTTGGGCCTTCCAGGCCGCGGTTCTCTATGCGCGCTGGTATGATTAGCGGGGCCACACCGCGGGTGCGAAGACGCGCCCTTACAAGACGGCTTGGCGGGCCGCGGTTCTCTATGCGTGCCCGTTTGATTAGTTGGGCCACACTACGGGTGCGAAGGTGCGCCCTTGCAAGACGGCTTGGCGGGCGGCGGTTCTCTATGCGCGCTGGTGTAATTGGCGGGGCCCATCGCGGGAGGAAAGAGGCTTCCTTATAACAGCTTGGCGGATTACTTGCGCTTAGCCACCATCGCTTTAATTTTGGGGCTTTTCAGTTCCCACACGGCGTTGGAAGCCACCCAGCGGGCGGCTTTGTTGTCTTCGTATAAATCTAAAATTTCCGCGGCGCAGGCCAGCGCTTTGGGCGTCAGGCGCGGGTTTTTCTTGCCAATGTTGCGAAGCGCCCAGTTGACGGCTTTATGCACCATCGGGCGGGGGTCGCACGCGTGGTTTTTGATGAGCGGAAGCATTTTGATTAATTCTTCTTCCGTTGTTTTGGCGCGCGGAACGGCCAGCGCGGCAATCACCGCAAAGCCCGCGCGGCGGACAAATTCTTCTTCGCGTTTAATCCACCGCTCCGCCAGCTTTAACGGGTTTTTGACTTTGGAAAACAGGTTGCCGGCGCAGAGGTCGCAAATATCCCAGGAATTAAGCTCTTTGGCCCACTCGTCCAGTTTCGGGTACGTCATCTGCGCGGGGTCCGCCAGCATGGAGGCCATAATGCGCGCCTCGTGTACGCCGGTGTCCCACAGCGCGTCGGCCAGTTCCTGGTCCGGGCGCGGAAGACCCTTGACCAGCAGCCTAAGCGTGGTAACGGGCGTGCCCAGGGCTTTTTCGGTCTGAATACCGAATTTTTCCCGCATTTGTTTTTTGGTGGCGGGAGAGGAAAAGCGTTTAATGCGCGCGAGCATTTCCTGCGCGCGGGAACGGATTAAAGCGGAGCTCATAATCCTCCGAAGCGGCGCACGCGCGTCCGGTAGGCGGCAAGGGCTTTTTCAAATTCCGCGCCGTCAAAATCCGGCCACAGAACGGGGGTAAAATAAAACTCGCTGTAGGCGGCCTGCCATAATAAGAAATTGGACAGACGTTCCTCTCCCGACGTGCGGATAATCAGCTCCGGGTCCGGCAGGGACGGCTGGTAGAGGTGCGCCTGGATGTCCTGCATGGTAATATGGGTTTTCCCTTCTTGAATAAGTGCGTTGGCTGCGTGGACGATTTCCTGCCGCGCGCCGTAATTAAGCGCCAGGTTGAGCGTCAGGCCCGTATTGGCCGCGGTGGAAGCGACGGCGTGTTCTATTTTTTCCACGATGGCGGGGGGGAGGCGGTCCTTTTCCCCGCTGACAAGCAGCCGTACGCCGTGTTTGGCCGCTTCTTTGGTGTAGCGGTCCAGCGTTTGCTCCAGCAGTTTTAACAGGCCGTCTATTTCGTCCTGCGGGCGAACCCAGTTTTCCGTGGAAAAAGCGTATAAAGTAAGGTATTTGATGCCCGTGCGCTGTGCGGCTTCCAGCGTGCGCTGTACGGCTTGGGCCCCGGCGTTGTGCCCGGCCAGGCGCGGCAGACGGCGTTCTTTGGCCCAGCGGCCATTGCCGTCCATAATCACGGCTACATGCCGCGGGAGAGGGTTTTTAAGTTCTTCGGACATAAATATATTTTAGCTTTTTTGGCCGCCGCCTGTCTGCGCGGCATAACGGGCAGCCGCCGGGAGTTCGCTTTATGCCAAAGTATGCGGTTCCTCCAGTCAGTTATGTCCGCATAGAAAACCACTCCCCGGAAGGGAGCCTTGCAGGCCGTGCAGACTTTACGGTACTTGGCAACATTGTTTAAACAGTGTGGCTCAATTAGTCGGATGTACCCGCATAGAGAGCCGCCCCCCCGAAAACTTTTGCATCCCCGAATGTTTCTCTCCCAACTATCTAAAAGTACCGTTTATTGCCAAGCCCTGGTCAGGCCAGAGCCCCAAGGACTGGACCCTGCGGGCGGCTTTTCGGGCTCGCTGTTACGGTGCTTGGCGACATTGTTTAAACGGGGTGGCTCAATTAGTCGGATGGCNNTTTTTTTTTGATAAATTGGGAATATCAACTTATATAAATAGGGGGATATATCCCGTGCAAAAAAGCCTTGGATTTACGCTTATAGAGCTGTTGGTGGTGGTATTAATTATCGGTATTTTGGCGGCTGTTGCCGTGCCGCAGTATCAGGTAGCCGTGATGAAAAGTAAATTAATGGCTATGATGCCTTTACTCCGTTCTATCAGTGATGCGGAAGACGCGTTTTATTTGGCCAATGGGTATTACACCCATATCAAAAATTTGGATATAGCTCTGCCACAGGATTTTATACATCAATATGCTGATAGAGATTTCTTTTGGGCTGATGGAACATATGTTACGCAGTGTGGCAAGGGATGCGGTGGGGCAAATGGTCAAACCGTAACAGGCGGGCTGTACTTGATTTTAGGGAACACGGGGACCCCGAAAGTGGCTATTACTTTTTACGGGCAATATTCTACTGAATATCAAAATAGGCGTGTATGCAGGGGTAACGATTCTTTAGCAAGCAAAGTATGTAAAAGTTTAGGCGGAGAACCCATAGATAACAGGCGATGGCTTTTACCTTAAATATGGGAAAAATATCAATAAAAAACCCGCTTGTGAAAGCGGGTTTTTTATTGCAGAACGGAAGCTTAAATCTTCATAATTTCGGCTTCTTTGTTTTTAATCACTTGGTCAATTTTCGCGATGTGCGCGTCCGTCGTTTTTTGCACGTCGCCTTCGTAGCGTTTCAAATCGTCTTCGGTAATTTCGGCGGCTTTCTGCGCTTTTTTGAGTTTTTCAATCACGTCGCGGCGTTCGTTGCGCACGGCCACTTTAAAGTCTTCGCTCATTTTGGAGACGTTCTTCGCCAGCTGTTTGCGGCGGTCTTCGGTCATGGAAGGAAGCGTTACGCGGATGACTTTGCCGTCGTTGACGGGGCTCGCGCCCAGGTCGGCTTTTTGCAGGGCTTTGTCAATATCGTTGATGGAGCTTACGTCCCACGGCTGGATTTCCAGGGTTTTGGCGTCCAATACGTTGATGACGGCCATTTGTTTAATCGGGGTTTGCGTGCCGTAATAATCTACGCGGATGTTTTCCAAAAGGGCAGAGCTCGCGCGGCCGGTGCGGATGGTGGCCAAATCGCGTTCCAGACGGGCGACGTGCTCGGCCATATTGGTTTTGGTTTTGTTAAGCAGATTGGTAATGCCTTCCATAATAAAAAGTCCTCTTCTGTTGAAATGTTATTTTAATTATAGCAATTCTGAGATAAAAAATTCTTATTTATGATAAAATATAAATAGAATTTTATAGTTTTTGAGGAGAGTTTGCAATCATCCCGAGTCTTGGAAACTGAGGCTCGTTACAATTTGTCTGTTTTTGGAAGTCTATTGAAAATAGGGTATTTGGGCAACCAAATTCCAACCACGTCCAAAAACAGCTGGTTTAGGCGGAATACACGGCGGGGGAGCTCCCTGCTGTGTATTCCGCCGAGTGTTCCGCCCATAGAAATATGGTGCGGAACTACGGCTGTTTAATGGCGGTACCGTGGTTGGACCCGCTGTTATTCAGCCGTTTTTTGTTTTCAGGCAAGGGTAGGCTTCCCGTTTTTCTCCTGATATACCTCAGGGGAGCAGAAGGGAGCAAGCCTCCGCCAAGAGAATACTCCCTTCTGCCTTGTATGGAGGAGGGAATATGAATAAATGTTTAGTTTCTATTATTGTTCCTGTGTATAATACCGAAAAGTATTTACCTCGCTGTTTGAATTCTTTAATTGCACAAACCTACAAGAACATAGAAATTATTTGTATCAATGACGGTTCTACGGATAATTCCCAGAAAATACTTGCGGCTTTTGCTTCTGCGGATAAACGTATTTGCGTTATCACACAACATAATGCTGGGCAGGGCGCCGCCCGCAATAAGGGGCTGGGCTTGGCCGGCGGGGAATATGTTGTGTTTGTGGACTCTGATGATGTTTTGCACCCTCAAGCGCTAGAACTTACGATTTATCTGCTGCAACAAGAAAATGCCAATGTGGCAAATTTTAAATTTTTTCCTGTGGAAGAAGGGAAAATAAATTTTTTACCGCTGACGCTAGGCGGTTTGGATTATATTGTATCAGATGTACCGCTAGCTTTAGGGTGGGGGGAAGAAGAATATAAAATATCCTTAACGGCTGGCGGTTTTGTATATCACCGCGAAGTGATAAAAGATGTATTTTTCCCGGAAGGGGTGCGTTTTGAAGATGTTAGTTTTGTTTCTGCCGTACTCCTAAAACGTCCCCGGATGGTGGTATTAAGCGAACAGCTGTACGGCTATTTTTCCCGGCCCGGCAGTTCTTCAACGCGGCCTAATGACGCGGGCACAATCCGGGAGTATTATACGGTGGTTAGGTCTATTGCCGACCGGCTGGCGATGGCGGCGGCTGACGATTGCGAACTATGGAAAAATAATTTTCTTCCTAAAATTCTGCACGACCAGATTTACCGCATCCGGCATACAAAGAATAAAGCGGAACGCGCCGCAATGAAAAGAATTTTCAAAGGGGAACTGCTCTTTTTGTACAATCGTAATTTACTTGCCGTCAAAAGTTTAAAATGGGGGGATAGGTTATACTGTTGGTTGATGATGTTTTTAGTTGATATTGATAAATGGTATTGTGTAAAAAGATATGCCAAACATATTGTCCGGTTAAGAAGAAAAAATAAAATTAGAGTTGGTTTTTTAGTCCGAGAAAATTGTAAGTGGTCGTATGCTTCCGTTTATAAATTGTTTCAAGAAGACAGTCGTTTTGAGCCGATTGTTTTAATTGTTGACGAGAAGCACAAATTGTGTAATCTTGCAAAAAATATCCAATTTTTTAAGCGCTATCATTATACCGTAATTAAAAATAAAAGTGATTTTGTCAGTTCAAATATAGATATTATTTTTTATGAACAGCCCTGGTTTGATTTAGGTGGGAATTTCACTCCTAAAAAATTATCCAAATACGCTTTAACTTTATATGTACCGTATAGTATAGAATTAGATAATCAAAAAGATATTATTTTATCTACCGCTCCTTTTTTAAATACTGTATATAAAGTATTTGCTTTTAACGATAAAGTATGTGAGGAATTAGCTTCCTGGGGTATAGAGAATACCCTCTCGGCGGGACATCCTCGTCTGGATGTCTTTTTGCCTTGTGTTCCAAAACCATCTGTCAGCAGATGGAAGGATGGAGATAAGGTTAGGATTATTTATGCTCCGCATCATTCTTTTGGGGATAGCTTTTTAAAACAAGCTTGTTGGGAATGGTGCGGGCGGCATATCTTGTCTCTGGCACATACATATAAAAATACTACCCAATGGGTTTTTAAACCTCACCCTCGTTTTAAATATGAGTTAAGCAAACTGTTAGGAAGCGTCAAAGCACAGGAGGTTTTTGATGATTGGGCTGATGTCTCCACTATATGTGAAGATGGGGATTATTTTGATTTATTTAAAACGGCTGATTTGATGATTTCGGACTGTTGCAGCTTTAAGATAGAGTGGTTACTTACCGGAAAACCATTTATTTCGTTAGTATCCCATTATTCCGGTGCATATCAACTAAAGGGGATTGAATCTTATGCCCAAGCGTATTACAAGGCCAGTTCCGTGGCAGACATAGATAAATTATTTTATATGTTAACGCAAAAACGGGAAGACCCTAAAATCAACCAGAGAAAACAATTGTCTGCACAAATACCGCTTGGGGCCGGAAATATAATTTATAGATATATAAAGAACCTGACAAATCCGGCTTTTCCATAAGGGAAAAGCCGGATTTTACAAACTCCTTACAGAATGCCCCGGGCGGGAGTCCGGGGCGTTTCACAATTTTAGTAAATAGTCGTGCCGATTTCTTCCCCGCAGAGCGCTTTTTGAATATTGCCTTTTTGGTGCAGGTTGAATACCTGAATGGGCAGTTTGTTTTCCATACAAATCGCCAGCGCGGCCGTATCCATAAACTGGAGCTGTTTGGCGATGGCGTCCGTGTAGGTAATGCGGCGGATGAGTTTGGCGTCCGGGTTTTTCTTGGGGTCGCAGTCGTACACGCCGTCCACCTGCGTGGCTTTTAACAGCACGTCGGCATTGATTTCCGAGGCGCGCAGCGCGGCCGCGCTGTCGGTGGTGAAAAAGGGGTTTCCGGTTCCGCCGGCAAAAATAACGATGCGGCCTTTTTCCAAGTGGCGCAGGGCTTTTCTTCTGACGAACGGCTCCGCCAGCTGATAGATGTTAATGGAAGTAAGCACGCGGGTTGGCACGCCGGCTTCTTCAATGGCGGACTGGAGCGCAATGGCGTTAATCACGGTGGCGAGCATGCCCATACTGTCGGAATTGACGCGGTCAATCACGCCGCCGCCGTCGCGCACGCCGCGCCACACGTTGCCGCCGCCGATGACAATCGTCAGTTCGCAGCAGCTTTTTTGGTACGCTTCGGCGATTTCCTCGGCGATTTCTTTTAAAGACTGCGGGTTAATGCCGCGGTGGCCTTCGGTGCTTAAAGCTTCGCCGGAGAGTTTAAGTAAAATTCTTTTTTTGCGTTGGCAGCACGTTTCCATGGGGGATCTCCTCGCTTGGTCGGATTTAGCGTATATTTTTATTATTGTAGCACAAAATATTGCCGTTCGGCTTTCTTGTAAAAAGCCCGTACATCAAACCGTTGACGGACCAACGGGTTTTTTGCCTTTTTGTCCAAACGGACGGGCCGGAGGCGCAGCCGGCGGGGATATTGATAAAGTACGGCATAAAAAAGAACCCCTCTTGCGAGGGGTTCTTTGTAGAACTAGAAACGAACGAAACGGACGACTTTCAGTTCGCAGCCAAGCGCTTTGGATTCTTCGGCCAGGTAATCGGCAACGGTTTTTTTGTTGTCTTTAATGGTCGGCTGTTCCAAGAGGCAGTTTTCTTTGGCAAACTTTTTAACTTTGCCGGGCAGCATTTTTTCAATGGCTTCGGCGGATTTGCCTTCGTTTTGGGCCTGCGTTTTGTAAATGTCCAGTTCGCGGTCAATTACGTCCTGCGGGATGTCTTTCGCGTCCACCCAGCCGCTCTGCATACCTACGGTGTGCATCGCCAGGCCGCGGGCGATATCGGCCACTTTCTGGGCGTCTTTGCAGGCGCCGGATACGGCCAGCTCCAGCAGGGATGCTTTTTTATTGTCGGAGTGGACGTAGTAAGCCATCACGCCGCCTTCGGCCGGCGTCCAGTTGTAGGCGCCTTTGAGGGTGGTGTTTTCGCCGAATTTGGGAGCCTGCTCCGTAATTACGGCTTTGATGTGTTCGTCGTTCATATAATCCGCGCCGGGGTGTTCCAGCACGTACTGGGCCAAATCGTCGGCCAGTTGGATGAACGCGTCGGTCTTGGCCACAAAGTCGGTTTCGCAGCCCAGGTAAATCATCGCGTAGTTTTTGCCGTCGGTTTTAACGGAAACGCGGCCTTCTTTGGTTTCGCGTTCGGCACGCTTGGCCATGGCGGCCAAACCTTTTTTGCGCAAGAAGACGATGGCCTGTTCCATGTCGTTGTTGCACTCGGCCAGCGCTTTTTTGCAGTCAAGCATACCGGCGCCGGTTTTTTCTCTTAACACTTTGATGTCGTCTAAAGACATTGGTCTCTCCTCTGAGTTTAAGGTGTACGAATAAGGATTAAATCTGAGTGGAAAGTTCCCGGGCGCGCCCGGGAACTTTCACGGGAAGCGGTTTATTTGGCTTCTTGCGCCGGGGCTTCTTCTTCCGTTTCGGCTTTGGCTTTCACGGTTTTTTTAGCTTTGGCGGCAGCCGGTTTTTTGGCGGCCGTTTTCTTTTTGGCGGCCGGCTTTTCGGCTTTTTCTTCTTCAGCCGCAACTTCTTTGGCTTCTTCGTTGACGGCTTCGTCGGCTTTTACCACTTCTTCCACGGCCGCGGCTTCCACGGCGGCGGGTTCGGCGTTTTCGGCCGCGAGCATCGCGGATTCAAAGGCCTGGGCCATTACCGGGTTGTCGGCGGGNNGCCGCGGCTTTGACGGCTTCCAGCTCGGCTTTGCCTTCCAGAATAGAGTCCGCAATCGCGCCGCAGAACAATTTGATGGAGCGGGCGGCGTCGTCGTTGCCGGGGACGGGCACGCTGATCAAATCCGGGTCGGCGTTCGTGTCGCAGACGGCCACCACCGGGATGCCCAAAGCATGGGATTCGCGCACGGCGCCGGCGGTGTCCACCGGGTCAATGACGAAGACCACGTCCGGCAATACTTTCATATCGCGGATGCCGCCCAGCAGTTTCTGCAGGCGCAGCATTTCTTTGGTCAGGCGGCTGGCTTCTTTTTTGGAGATGGCTTTGAATACGCCGGAAGCTTCCCATTTTTCCAGTTCGTTGAGTCTTTCAACCGATTTTTTAACGGTTTGAAAGTTGGTCAGCGTTCCGCCGAGCCATTTTTCGTGGATGCAGTAAGCACCGCAGCGGGCGGCTTCGGCCTGGATGGCTTCCTGGGCTTGTTTTTTGGTACCGACGAACAAAAATTTGGAGCCTTTTTTGCTTTCTTCTTTAATGAAGGCGCAGGCTTTTTTGAGTTCTTTGGCGGTTTTCTGTAAGTCTAAGATATGGACGCCGTTTCTTTCTCCGAAGATAAAGCGGCCCATTTTGGGGTTCCAGCGGGAAGTTTGGTGGCCGAAGTGCACACCGGCTTCCAGCATGGCTTTCATAGATACGTTGCTCATTAGTTGTCTCCTGTGGCGTCAGCCTGAATTAGGGAAGAGGATTCCCCGGCGGCTTCGGCCTTCGGTGTCGTCGGGACAGGCTTTGATTTACGAACTTGTTTCGCTCTCCCGCTCATATTACACCTTATAATTATTATAGCATAAAGAAGGAATTTTAACCAAACCGCTCAGCGCGCCCGGGCGCGGGGCGCCACAAAACTGACGGACAGGCCCGCACACGCCATAATAAAAAAGGCCGTGCGCATATTGCTGGCTTGGGAGATAAACCCGATGACGGGCGGGGTAAACAAAAAACCGAAAAATCCGATGGTGGACACCGCCGCCACCGCCATGCTGGGCGGCATACGGGTGCTTTTTCCGGCCAGGCTGTAACACAGCGGCACGACGGAGGAGAAACCCAGCCCCACCAAAAAGAATCCGGCGCAGGCCGTCCAAAACGCGGGAAGGAGCACCGCCAGCAGAAACCCGCCAAACAGAATAAACCCGCTGGCGCGGATGACGTTTAACGAGCCAAAGCGCGTGGCAAAATAGTCGGCGGAAAAACGCCCCAGGGTCATGGCCGTCATACAGGCGATGTAGCCGGCGCGGATTAAATGGTCCGCCGGGCGGACCACCTGCATAAAATAAACGCTGCTCCAGTCGTACATCGTGCCCTCGCAGGACATGGAACAAAACGCCATCAGGCCCAGNNCTCCAGCAGTACAATATATAAAGAAGGACGCGTAAAGGTTTTGGGGCGGTTGCTGGATACCGTTATTTTGCGGTCCCGGGGCAGCATGGAAGCATACATGGAAATCAAAATGGCCATACAAACAAAGAAGGTCATTAAAAAATGCTGGCGGGGGGATACGCCGTGCAGCGCCATCCAGCTGCCCAGAAGTCCGCCCACGACTGCGGCCAGGCTCCACATCCCGTGAAACGAAGCCATAATGCTGCGGTTATACAGTTTTTCCACGCCCACGCCCTGCGTATTGACGGAAATGTTGGACAGGTTGGACGTAATGCCAAAGAAATACAGCGCCGCGCCCAGTTCCCAGCGTCTGGTTACTCCGCCCAGTAAAATAAGCGCCAGGGGATAAAGCACCGCCGCAACCGACAGCATTTTCCGGCTGCCGAAACGGTTTACCAGCCAGCCGGACAGGGCCATGGCCGAAAGCTGCCCGGCGGGAATTAAAAACAATACGCCGCCCAGCTGCGCGTCGGAAAGCGAAAGGGCGGATTTAATGTCGGGGATACGGCTGGCCCAGCTGGAAAACACCAGGCCGTGAATAAAAAAGAAAGACGAAGCGGCAATTCGGTAAAACCGCTGTATGCGGTGCGGAAGAAAACCGGATGACATATATAATATTTTACCTTTTTTCGCGCGCCGTGCACAGAGGGAACAAAAAACCGCAGGCCTTACAAGGCCCGCGGTTTCATATCGGTAAGGTTTGATTAGAAGCGGCCGTTGACGAGCACCATCACCGGGAACCAGCCGTTCTTGGCGATGTTGACCAGCCCCACCTGCAGCCCTTTGATGGTTTGCACGTTGTTGACAAAACCAATCTGCACGCCGTGGAGTTCTTCGGCCTGGTTGTAGAAGCCGAACTGCACGCCGGTCAAGTATTGGTGGGAAAGGTTGACGGCGTTTAACTGCGCGCCGGTCAAAGTGTCCGCGCGGCCCAAAAGCGCGCTCTGCACGCCGACTAAATCGCCGGCTTTGCCGTACACAAAGTCCCACTGAACGCCTTTGACGGAGGCGGTGTCGGAACCGATACCGATTTCAACGCCGGTTACGCTTTGGGTGTTGTTCGGAAGGGCCACGGCCAGTTTACCCCACAAAGACAGTTTGACAATTCCATTGTCGCCCGCGAAGGCCGGAGCGGCGCATAACACGGCGGCTAACAAGACAGCTATTTTTTTCATAGACTTCTTCTCCTTTCTTCTATCCTAATTTGGAAAAGACCCCGTTTGGCGGGGCCTTTTCTTACAGCGAACTAAAAGCGTCCGTTCACCAGCACCATCGCCGGGAACCAGCCGTTTTCGGCGATGTTTAAAATGCCGATCTGCAGGCCTTCAATGGTTTTGGCGTAGTTGACAAATCCGATTTGCGCGCCGTGAATGTATTCCGCCTGGTTGAACAGGCCGAACTGTACGCCCGTGGCGCTGTGGTTGGACATATTCACAAACCCCAGCTGCGCGCCGTTTAAGTTTTCGGCTTTGGTCAGCAGGGCCGACTGCACGCCGTAGACGTCGTTGGCCAGGTTGATAATCCAGGCCATGCTTATGCCTCTTAATTCGTATTCGGTCTGCGCGAACAGCAGGTCCAGCTGTACGCCCGTTACGGTGGCGGATTTGGAGCCGATGCCAAAATCCAACCCCTTAATTTCCTGCGTGTTGGCGGGAGTGGCGATGGCGATATGGTCCCACAGCGAGAGTTTCAAGGCTCCGCTCTGCGCCGCCGCCGGCATAGCCGCCAGCAGGGCGAACGCTAAGATTGCTAATTTTTTCATCCTGGGTACTTCCTCCTATTTTTTGATAAAGTGTCCTTCAATGTTTTTTATTGTAGCAATTTTAACCCGTTTTTTTCACGCAAAAAGCAGATTAGAAAGTGGTAAAATAATAATAAGAGGTGATTTATGAAAATAAACCTGGCTTCTTTTAACCCCTTGGCGGCGGATACCGCCGGCAATACCGCGCGCGTGCTGGAACTCCTGCGCGCCCCGGCCCCCAAGGCGGATTTGCTGGTGCTGCCGGAGGCCGCGCTGTGCGGCTGCCCGCTGTATGATTTGTTTGACGACAAACGTTTGCTGGCGCAGAACCAGTCGGCCTTAAAAGAAATTGCAAAAGAGACGAAAGAAACCGCCGTCGTGCTGGGCTATATGGACCGTCTGCAGGGCCAGTCCGCCACCGCGGCCGCGTTTATATATAAAGGAAAAATCACCAAAATTTTTGACACCGAAACGGTGGACTTTAAAGGCCAAAAACTCCAAATTGTTTTGGACGCGCCGGAAAACGCCCAGGCGGACCCGGATGCGGACGCCGTGCTTTTTGCGGTGGCGCGGCCTTATTTAAAGGGGAATGTTTCCCCGCGCTTGGACGCGCTTAAAAAGTTTGCCAAAAAATACGCCGCGCCTTCCCTGTTATGCAACCTGCTGGGCGGCGGGGACGGAATGATTTTTGACGGCCTCTTGGCCGCCGCCGACAAAAAAGGCGCGCTGGTACTGCTCGGCGAGCTTTTCCGCGAGCAGGTGCTTACCTTTGATTTAACCGCCAAATACGAATCCGTGTCGTATAAAGTGCCGGTGCAGGGCGAATTGTTTGACGCGCTGGCTTTCGGCCTGCGCGATTACGTGCACAAAAGCGGGATGGATAAAGTGATGTTCGGCGTAAGCGGCGGGATTGACTCGGCCTTTACGGCCGCTTTGGCGGCGAAAGCGCTGGGCGGGGAAAGCGTGTACTGCGTATCCCTTCCGTCGTACTGCACCAGCGATTTAAGCAAAACGCTGGCCGGGCAGCTGGCCCGCGCGCTGGGCGTGAATCTGGAAGAAGTGGGCGTCATGCCCGTGCTGGGGGCGGTGAAAGAAGCCGTGGCCCACATTGTTTCGCACCCGAAAGACGCGACGGAGCAGGAGCTCCAGTCCCGCCTGCGCACGACTATTTTGGGCGCACTGGCGGGCGAATACAACGCCATGCTGATTTCCACCGACGACAAAAGCGAATGCGCCGTGGGTTCCTTTGTGCTGTACGGGGACGCGGGCGGCTGTTTGCAGCCCATCGGGGATTTGTACAAAAGCGAAATTTACGAATTGGCCGAGTATTTAAACCGCGGCGGCGAAATCATCCCGCGCGGCATTATTGAGCGCGCACCTACCTCGGAACTCAGCCCCAACCAAAAAGACGAAGACCAGCTCCCGCCTTATTCCGTGCTGGATAAAATGCTCCGCGCTTATTTGGAAGACGGCCTGACGGCGGAAGAAATCGCTAAAAAGTTCCGCGTCAAAGCCGCGGTGGCCGCGGACGTGCTGACGCGCGTCAACCAGGCCGATTTAAAACGCCGCCAGACGGCGCCCGCGCTTCAGGTCAGCGCGCATCCGTTTGCGTCGGTCCTGCGGCCGATTATCAAAAAAGTTAATTTATAATGAAACACTTTTTCCCGCTGATGGCGCTTTTTCTGCTGTCCGCCCCGGTTCTGCGGGCGGACACGGTGCTGTTGGGGCCGACGAATCTGCGCATCAGCGAGACGGGCGAATTTTCGTGGGTGGACCAAACCCCCGCGCCCGAAGCGTTTGACAACTTTTGGGCCTACCGCTATTATCCGGCTGATAAAAAGCTGACCGGAAAAGGCGTAAAAGTGGCGGTGGCGGACAGCGGCATAACGTCCCATCCCGAATTTAACGGCAAACACATCATGGGGCAGGATTTTACGATGTCGGGGGGACTGAGCGATTTAAAAAACCACGGTACGGGCGTGGCCGGCATTATCGGCGCGCGCGGCGTGCGCTTTACCGGGATTGCGCCGGAGGCGTCCATCGTGGTGTATAAGATTGACGACGGCAGCCTCTTAATCGGCCCGCAGGCGGCCGCGGCGGCGGTCAACGCGCTTTTAAAATACAACGAAGAACACCCCGACGATAAAATAGCCGTTTTGAATTTAAGCTACGGCGTGTCCGGCGGCGGTTTTGCGGCGCTTACAAACGCCATCAACCGCGCGCACGACTCGGGCGTGACGATTGTGTCTCCCGCCGGCAATTACGGTTTCCCGGGCGTATTTTATCCGGGCACCTTGTCCACCGTTATTGCCGTTGGGGCGCTTGCTTCGGACGGCGCGTCCGTTTATCCGCAGTCTTCTTACGGGCCGGAAGTGGAGTTTATCGCCCCGGGCGACCGCGTTTATACGGCGGCTTCGGACGGCGGCTATACGCTGATGAGCGGCACGTCGGCCGCGGCGGGCTTTGTCAGTGCGGCGNNGGAAGGATTTAAAAAGAAAAACGGCCGTTACCCGACGGCGGATGAAGTGAAAACCGCGTTAAAGGCCGCGGCCGTAAAAGTGCCGGGCGTGCCCGATATCGCCCAGGGCAGTGGAATGATTGATGTGAGGAAGCTGGAAAAACAGTTTGCAGCCGAGAATGAAAAAAAGTAATACCGCTAAAAAACCCCGCCGGATTGTCCGCAAGAAATTATTTAATCTTACCAGTCCTATTTTTGTTGAAACGCTGCTGATTATGCTCACCGGCGCGACCGACGTATTTATGCTCAGCCGGTATTCGGACGCAACTGTCGCCGCCGGCGGCGTGGTGAACCAGCTGCTCAACCTGGTGTTTATTTTGTACGGCATTACCACGCTGGGCACTTCGGTGCTGTGCTCGCAGTATTTGGGCGCGCGGCAGGGGAAAAACGTGGCGCAGGTAATTGGCGTATCGCTGCTGGTGAACCTGGTGAT
Organism: Candidatus Avelusimicrobium alvi; assembly: GCA_002329395.1. Taxonomy (GTDB): domain Bacteria; phylum Elusimicrobiota; class Elusimicrobia; order Elusimicrobiales; family Elusimicrobiaceae; genus Avelusimicrobium; species Avelusimicrobium alvi. Next base: position 18,306 of record DCTQ01000053.1, read on the forward strand.
GGGCGGCCTTGTCAGCGCGGGGCTGTACTTTTTTGCGCCGCAGTCTCTGCGGCTGATGGGGCTGGATGAGAATTTAATCGGCTACGGCGTGTCGTATATGACGCTGGTGGGCGGGTTTTCTTTTTTGCAGGCCATCGCCATGACGCTTTCCGCCATTTTAAGAAGCCACAACAAAGCCTATTACCCGATGTTCGTTACGCTTCTTATCAACATTATTAACGTCATCGGCAATTATTTCCTGATTTTTGGAAACGGCGGCGCGCCGCGTCTGGGTATTACCGGCGCGGGGATTTCCACGGCCGTCAGCCGTCTGGCGGCGGTGGTGCTGCTGACGTATATTCTGTTTAAAAAAGTGGCCCCTGTGCCGCCGCTTAAATACTTTAAACCCTTCCCGTGGGACAAAATTAAAAACCTGATGATTATCGGCCTGCCGGCGGCGGGGGAGCAGGTGTCGTATAATTTTTCGCAGGTGGTGATTACGTATTTTTCTGTGATGCTGGGCACCGCCGCGCTGACCGCGCGCACCTATGCGATGAGCATTGTGATGTTTTCGTACGTGTTTTCCATCGCCATCGGGCAGGGGGCGGCGATATCCATCGGCCACTTAATCGGCGAGGACCGTGACAACGCGGCCTTCTCGGTAGAAAAATACTCCATTAAACTCGCAATGATTGTTACCGTCTGCATTTCGGTGCTGACCGCGCTCGTGGGCACCAACATTTTTAAACTGCTTTCCACCAACCCGGAGGTCATCGCGATGGGCGCGTCCATCCTTTATATTGACGTACTGCTGGAAATCGGCCGCGCGGTTAATATTACGTCAGTCAACTCCCTGAACGCGGCGGGGGACGTGATGTATCCGTTTATTACCGGGATTATCGTGATGTGGGGTGTGGCTACGCTTTTGGCCTATGTGCTGGGCATTTGGTGGGGGTGGGGGCTTAACGGCATTTGGCTGGCCATGGCGCTGGATGAAAACATCCGCGCCGTGGTGTTTGAACGCCGCTGGAAAAGCCGCAAATGGGAGAGCAAGGGCTTTACGCGTTAGCGCATCGGGCGTAAAGCTTGTTTATGTGCTAAAATATATAATATGAGTGAAAATTCGTTTTACAGAGATTACGACGTTCCGCAGGACCTGCAGTTTAAGACGGCTGACATCCTTCGTATGGGCGGGCTGGACTGCACCGCGCAGCTGAGCCCCAAATACTTTGAGGACGTGTTCGCCGCACCCAATAAAATCACCCAAGTCAGCGTGAAGCTTTCGTTCTCCGTCGCCACGAACGAGATTCTGGCGCGCGGCGTTATTTCGGGCGAACGCGAAGTGCAGTGCGCCCGCTGCCTTCAAACCGCCAGGCAGAATTTTGCCGAAGAGTTTTTGGAAACATATAGCAACAAGTCGGAAATAATTGATATAATGTTACTTGTAAGGCAAACGCTGGCTTTGACTGAAGAAATCCGTTTTCTTTGCAAGCCCGACTGCAAGGGCTTGTGCCCCCAGTGCGGGAAGGATTTAAACGCCGCCCCGTGCGGATGCAAGCCGGTAAATTTGTCTCCTTTCGCCGAGCTGAAAGGAAAATTTAAGTAAGAATTCATTTGAATTTTACTAGAGTAAAGAACAGGAGTTAGACCAATGCCCAATCCAAAGAAAAAACACACTCGTTCCCGCCGGGACATGAGAAGATCCAACAATTCCGGAGTAGAATTGCCGCAGCTCGTGGCCTGCCCGAATTGCAAATCTCCCAGACTGCCGCACAACGTCTGCCCGACCTGCGGTTTTTATAAAGACAGAGTGGTCGTGGCCCAGAAAACCAAAGCCGAAGAGCCCGAAGCCAAATAACGGTTCGTTATGAAAATAGCCCTGGACGCATTAGGCGGAGACTACGGCGCAAAGCCCAACGTGTTGGGCGCTTTGAAAGCCGCCAAGAACCTGAATATAGAGGTGATCTTGGTGGGGGACGAAGCTGTGCTGCGCCGGGAGCTCAGGGCGCTCGGCCACGCGGACGTGCCTAAGAATATTTCCATCGTCCACGCTCCCGACACCATTGATATGGGCGCGGAACCCGCCAAAGAATGCCGCAGTAAGAAAGACGCCAGCATCGTCGTATGCGCCAACCTGGTCCGCAGAGGCCAGGCCGACGCGTTCGTTTCCGCCGGCCATTCCGGCGCGGCTATGGTGGCGGCGCTGTTCGGGATGGGACGCATTAAAGGCGTCCAGCGCCCGGCCATCGCCACGCCCATGCCCACCTACAAAGGCGTAAGCCTGTTGCTGGACGGCGGCGCCAACGCCGACTGCAAACCGATTCACCTGCTGCAGTTTGCGGTGATGGGTTCGGCGTATATGCAAAAAGTGTTTGACATTCCGGCTCCGTCTGTGGGCGTACTGTCCATCGGCGAAGAAGAAACGAAAGGCAACTTTTTGGTCAAACACACCATTCCGCATATGCGCGAAATCGGCGTAAACTTTAAAGGCACCGTGGAAGGCCGCGACGTCAACACCGGCGACACGGACGTGATCGTTTGCGACGGATTTGTGGGAAACATCGTGCTGAAGATGGCCGAAGGCCTCGCCAAAACGATGATGAATATGATTAAGCGCGAAGTTAAAAAACGCCCGCTGGCGCTTTTGGGCGCGCTGCTTTCCAAAGGGGCCTTTAAGGCCGTGAAGGACCATACCAACCCGGACTGCTACGGCGGCGCTCCCCTGGTGGGGGTGAACGGGGTGGCGATTATTTCCCACGGCAAATCCAACGATTTCGCCATCTACAACGCCCTTAAAACGGCGGCGCGGCTGGTGGAAAAAGATTTTATCGGCGATATTGCCGCCAAAATGGCCGCTTTAAAGCCCACTTTTGACGCGATTGAAAAGGAAATCCAGCAGGAGGACGCCTAATGGCCGGCTTTAAAGGCAAGAACGTCATGATTACCGGCGCGACGCGCGGCATCGGCCTTGCGATTGCCGAAGCGTTTGCCGCCGCGGGGGCCAACCTGGCCGTCTGCGGCACGAACGAAGAAGCCCTTGCCCAGGCCGCCAAAACGCTGGAAACGCACGGCGTAAAAGTGTTTACGCAAAAAGTGAACGTTTCTCTGGCGGCGGACTGCGATTCTTTTGTGGAAAACGCGGTAAAAACGCTGGGCTCGCTGGACGTGCTCGTCAACAATGCGGGCATTACCAAAGACAACCTGACCGTGCGCATGAGCGAGCAGGATTGGGACGACGTCATCGCCGTCAATTTGAAAGGGACGTTTTTAATGTCCAAAGCCGCTTTGAAAGTGATGTTTAAGAAAAGAAGCGGCAACATCGTCAACATTTCTTCCGTCGTGGGGGAAATGGGCAACGCCGGCCAGGCCAATTATGTGGCCAGCAAGGCGGGCATCATCGGGCTGACCAAAACGTTCGCGAAGGAATTCGGTTCCCGCGGCGTGCGCGTCAACGCGGTGGCCCCCGGGTTCGTGCAGACCGCTATGACGGACACCCTCCCGGAAGACGTAAAGGCAAAGGCTTTGGAAGCCGTGCCGCTTAAAAGATTTGCTAAGACGCAGGATATCGCCAAGGCAGTAATGTTCTTGGCCAGCGAAGATGCTTCGTACATCACGGGGCATATCCTCGCCGTCAATGGCGGGCTTTATATTTAATTTACAAAATACGTAAACAAGGGGAAGCCCCTTTAATTACCGGAGGACTAAAATGTCTGTAGAAAACGTGCAAGAAAGAGTGAAAAATATCATCGTGGAACAGTTGGGCGTAGAAGCCGATCAGGTGAAACCGGAAGCTCAGTTCGTCAATGATTTGGGCGCCGATTCCTTGGATACGGTGGAACTTATCATGGCTCTCGAAGAAGAATTCGACATCGAAATCCCGGATGAAAAAGCCGAAAAAATCAAAACCGTCGGCGAAGCCGTTGATTATATTGAACAGAACGCCAAAAAATAAACGTGTACACGGATATAGAGCATATCATTGGATATAGCTTTAAAGATAAGGCCGTTTTAAAGGAAGCACTCACTCACAAGTCTTTTGCCGGGGAGCACAGAAGCGCCAAACATAACGAGCGCCTGGAATTCCTGGGGGACAGTATATTAGGAGCCATTGTTGCGGATTACATCTACAACCAATGCCCTCATGTAGAAGAGGGGGTGCTTTCTAAAATTAAGTCTAACTTAGTTTCAAGACGCAACCTGTATCTTTGGGGCAAACAGCTGGAGCTGGGCCGGTATATGAGCCTGGGTCACGGCGAGCTGGCCACCGGCGGAAGAGAGCGCGACAGTATTATCTCCAACGCGGTGGAAGCCGTCATCGGCGCCGTTTATATTGACGGCGGCTATGCGGCCGCGGAAGCGGTGATTCTGCCGTGGGTTAAAACCCAGAAGCTCGCGCAGGACGCGCAGGATTTTAAGAGCCTTCTGCAGGAATACCTGCAAAAGCGCGGGCAGCATACTCCGTCGTACGAGGTTATCCAAACCGTCGGCCCGGAGCACGACAAGACGTTTACCGTACGCGTCAGCCTGGACGGAAAAGAGCTGGGCACCGGCAAAGGCCGCAATAAAAAACTGGCCGAGCAGGCCGCCGCGCAAGCCGCTTTTGAGCGGATGAAAAAATAACAGAAGAGGACGATTATGCTTCCGAAAAAGAAGAACTCCACCAGAATTACCGTTCCGTCGGAGAAAAAGCTTCCGGAAGCGTTTTCTGTCCTGACGAAGAAGCCGCTTGTCACCCTGGCCGTAGTGGCCGCGGTGCCGGTGCTGGTGATGCTTGCTTTTACTTTTAAAAGCGGGTATACGCCGGGCGCAAAAGGCGGTAAGTTTGACAAAATCGTCGTCGTAAAAACTCCCACCGAAATCGCGGACGAAGCCACCGCCGCCCTTCAAAAAAACGATATCCAGACTTTTTTGGATGTCTTAAATAATCAGGCGCGAAACGATGTAAACATCGTCAACAGTAAAGGCGACCCGCTGATTGTGGCCGCCGCCACATTGGGCAACCTGGAAGCCGTACAGCAGCTGATTCTGTCGGGCGCGGACGTCAATAAAGTCAACGCGTTTAACCGCGACACCGCCTTGTTAAGAAGCCTCTACGGTGACCATCCGGAAATCACCCGCCTGCTGGTCTATTCGGGGGCGGATATCAACGCCACCAACAATTATAACCATTCGCCGATGTTCCTCGCGCTTGAAAAGCAGAAAGCCGAATTTATTGACTTGTTCCTTTCCAGCGGCGTGCGCGAAGGTTTAAGCGCCGATTATCTGTTCCGCGCGTCGGCCAAAAAGAATCCGATGGGCGTGCTGGCCATGCTCAAAGGCGGAGTGGACCCGAACGTTAAAAATGAAAAAGGCAACACGCCGCTGATTATTTCGGCCTCGTTGGGGGACATTCCGAGCGTACAGTCTTTAATGGCGTACCGCGCGGACGTCAACGCCGCCAATAACGACGGCAACACCGCGCTTATTTACGCCGCCCGCTACAATCACCCTAAAGTTATTTCCGAACTGTTAAAACCGCAGACGATGCAGGCCCCGCTGGACGTAAATATGCAGAACAATTTGGGCCAGACGGCTTTGTACTGGGGCGCCGCCAAAGGGTATGAAGAAGTGGTGCGCCGCCTGCTGGCCGCCGACGCGGACCCGACAATTGCCGCCAAAGACGGCCTGGTCCCGTACCGCATTGCGGAAAAAAACAAACGCGGTCAGATTCTCCAATGGTTTAATAAGGATCCCATTGAAGTCAAAAACAGCGTGATTGAACAGGATAACGCCGCGCTGATTGCCCAGGCCAAAGCCGAGGGACGCGAACTTCCGGCGATGAGCGGACAGAAAGCCAAACCCGTAACGGAAGACGATATTTTTACCGCCGCCGCCAACGGAAACGAGGAGCTGGCCAAGAAGGTGCTGGCGTCTAACAAAGCGGCCGTATTTAAAAAGAATAAAGCCGGCGAAACGCCGCTTTTGGTGGCCGTGGAAAACGGACAGATTGCGATGGTGGATTTGCTGTGGGATAATGCCGCCCGCCTGTTTGAAGCCGCGCCCAACAAAGGAAACGTGTTCCATATTGCGGTGGAAAATCAGGATATGGAGATGCTCAAACATCTGGTAACGCTGGCGCGCCAAGAAGGGCGTTTGGCGATGATGTTGGAATATAAAGCCCAAAAGCCGGGCGTCAGCCTTACGTTAAGCACGCCTATCGGGTTTGCGGCGCAGGCTTGCAATAAAGAAATCTACGATTATTTAATTTCCATTGGCGCCAAGCCGGGTACGATTACAACCAAACCCAACGCGCTGGGCTACCAGACTCCGGCCGACGTGATGCAGCAATGTAAAACAAAGCCCGCGCAGGCGAAGAAGCTGACGCCTAAGCGTTAAACGCGCGGCCGCTGACGGCTTATTTTAAAACGCTACAGACTCCCGGTCCACCAGGCCGGGAGTTTTACGTTGCTTGGCAAGATTGTTTAAACGGTGTGGCTCAATTAGTCGGATGACTCCGTTAGGGAAAGGGAGGGGCGGACCCTGCGGGCGGCGGCATACCAGACGGGAATATCCCCGAAAGTCTCTCTCCCAAGTATCTAAAAGTACCGTATATTGCCGAGCCCTGGTCAGGCCAGAACCCCAAGGCCCAGACCCTGCGGGCGGCTTTTTGGGCTCGCTTTACGGTACTTGGCAACATTGTTTAAACAGTGTGGCTTAATCAGTCGGATGGTTCCGTCAGGGAAAGGGAGGGGCGGCTCG
>DCTQ01000053.1:25091-37354 GCA_002329395.1 Candidatus Avelusimicrobium alvi
TATAGAGCTGTTGGTAGTGGTATTGATTATTGGTATCCTGTCTGCCGTGGCATTACCCCAATATAATCTAGCTGTAGAAAAGTCCCGCGTGGCGGAGGCTATGCCCATTATTAAAAGCATTGCCGAGGCTCGCGAGATATACCGTTTGGCTAACGGTGAACTTCCCATAGATTTTGCGGAACTGGATATTGATATCCCCGGGGAAGATGATGACGGCGAATGTGTGATTACCAAAAACTGGCGGTATTGCATTGATGTCGCTACCACCGACGCAGGGCGTTATAATGTGCCGGATGAGAATTACTATGTTATTTCTTATTATCCGCCCAGTGAGTACGCCGGGGAAGCGGTGGCGGGACGTTTTACGTGTAACCCCCGGGCTGTTAGTGCCGCCGGAGCATTTCCGGAAAAAGTTTGCCGCTCACTAGGCAGTGAAAAATTTGGCTCAGAATATATTGTGCGTTAAAACATACTTATAACAACTGAGTCCAATCTGAAACCCCGCTATTTCCCGCGGGGTTTTTAGTGGGGCAGATGAGGGGGACGCGGCGGACAGCAACAGTCCAGACGGGAATATCCCCGAATGTTTCTCTTCCAAAAATCTGTAAGCACCGTAATGAATCCAAACTCTGGTTGAGGCCAGAACCCCAAGGCCCGGAGGGCCTTGATTTGTTTTTTTTTTGATAAATTGGGTAAAGCACGGCCCGTCTTGCTTGGCGTTTTTATACGGCATCTGTGTCGGGCAAATCTATGCTTTTCCGGAGTTATTATGCAAAAAGGCTTTACTTTGATAGAACTGTTGGTTGTCGTGCTTATTATCGGCATATTGGCGGCGGTGGCACTGCCGCAGTATGAAAATGCCGTACAAAAAGCACGTATGACCGAAGCCCTAACCGTTATGAAAAAGGTATGTGATAATGTAACCTTATGCCTTCTTTCGGATGCAAGCGGTAACTCTTGCTGGGATATGATGGGCGAAGGCTTGGAACAGTACGGCACTTTATCCGATACGGGGGGTACGCTGGAAACAAAAAATTTTACGTTTGCGGCTTTTTATAGTAATACCATTGTGGCAGTCCCCAAATACGCCGGCGGAATGGATAATCCGGATTATATGTTTTTAATGATACCGGACGGTATCATCGCCCAGCAGCCGGATTATTGGACGCAAGGCAAGCGCGGATGCTTTCCCCAGACGGACAAAGGAACCGCATTTTGCAAGAAATTGGGCGGAACCTATCATGCCGATTGGTATGGTATCGGCGGGGCATATTCATTTTAGCCATAAAAAAGCCCGGCGTTCGGCGCCGGGCTTTTTGGCGGATAGTTTATTTGATTTTGTAGAACTTGGCCAGTACGTCCCACGCTTCTTCGGCGGTTTCCACCACCGTGCAGGCTTCGGCTTCTTCGGGCGAAATCACGCCGTAGGAGGATAGGCCTTTGATGTTCACCACGTCGCCCCAGAATTGTTTGCCTACGAGCACTATCGGAATCTCCTGTTTTTTGCCCGTTTTAACAAGCGTTAAAATTTCAAACAGTTCATCAAATGTGCCGAATCCGCCGGGGAACACCACAAACGCTTTGGCGCGCATCACCAAATGCAGTTTGCGGATGGCGAAATAATGGAACAGGAACGCCAGGTTCTTCGTGATATACGGGTTCGGGCGCTGTTCGTGCGGCAGGGTGATGTTCATGCCGATGCTGCGTCCGCCGTTTTCAAACGCGCCGCGGTTGGCGGCTTCCATCAGGCCCGGTCCGCCGCCGGTAACGACGGCAAAACGGTCGCCCGCGCGCTGTACCGCGATTTTGGCAAACCGGCGGGCTTCTTCGTAGTATTTCGTCAGCTTGGCGAGGCCTTCGGCTTCGTACAGGCGGTTTTGCAAGTTTACGTCCGAGGGGTTTTTGGCCAGCGCTTCTTTGGCGGCTTTGATTTTGCCCTGCGCTTCTTTCTCTTCCCGCACGCGCGCGCTGCCGAAGCAGACGATGGTTTCTTTGATGTTAAACTTCTGCAGGTAAAGCTCCGGCTTCATCACTTCCAGCTCCATGCGCACGGGGCGCATAACGTCCTGTTTTAAGAGGTGGATGTCTTCGTAAGCTTTAATATAGGAATCTTCGTGTTCAATGGCGTCTTGTTCTTTGCTCATAATCCCTCACTTGGTTTTCCATTTCAGAATATGGTCCGTCATCTGTCCGGCGCTCATTCCCAGCTGGTCGTAGAGCTGGGATACCTTGCCGTGTTCCACAAATTCGTCCCCGATGCCCAGGCGCAGAAGTTTGAAATCGGCCTGCTTGTCGGTTAAGTATTCCGCCACGGCGGAACCGAAGCCGCCCGCGAGCATATTGTCTTCCGTCGTTACCAGGCGGGGGGACAGGGCTAAAGCTTCGTCAATAAGCCCGGTGTCCAACGGGCGGACAAAACGCATATTGGCTACGCCGCAGTCCACCCCTTTTTCGGCCAGCGCCTGGGCGGCTTTTAGGGCCGGGTGCACGCGGTTGCCGATGGCCAGAATGTTGACGTCCTTCCCTTTTTTAAGCCACACCCCTTTGCCGATTTCCAGGGCTTGGGGGGCGTCGTCCATTTTCACGCCGAAGCCCGCGCCGCGCGGATAGCGCAGTACGAACGGGGCGTTGGCGTCAAAAGCCGTTTTGAGCATATGCTGCATTTCGTTTTCATCCGCCGGTGCGGCGAGAATTAAGTTCGGAATGTCGCGCAGGAAGCTTAAATCAAACACGCCGTGGTGCGTGGGGCCGTCTTCGCCCACTAGGCCCGCGCGGTCCAGCGCGAATACGACGGGCAGGTTTTGCAGGCAGATGTCGTGCACAATCTGGTCGTAGCAGCGTTGGGCGAACGTGGAATAAAGCGCCACGACGGGTTTGGAGCCGCCCGCCGCCAGGCCNNCCCGCCGCAAAAGTGGCGGCGTGCTCTTCGGCGATGCCGACGTCAAAGTAGCGGGCGGGAAATTTGTCGCGAAACGCGTCCAGCCCCGTGCCTTCCGGCATGGCCGCGGTGATGGCGGTGATGGATTTATCCTTTTCCGCCAGTTTTAACAGCGCGTCCGAAAACGCCTGCGTAAACGTAACGGAGTTGGACTTGCCGATGGTGTCGCCGGTGTCCACGTCAAAGATGCCGATGCCGTGGAATTTGGTCGGTTTTTCTTCGGCGGGTTTATAGCCCTTGCCTTTTTTGGTTACCACATGCAGCATAACCGGGCCTTTGACGTCTTTTAAATTTTCCAGCACTTCAATCATTTCGTTGATGTCGTTGCCGTTGACGGGGCCGAAATAGCGGAAACCCATTTCTTCAAACAGCGTGCCGGGGAACAGAATGGAGCGCGCGCGCTTGGCCAGCTTGGCGGCGTTGTTGCCCAGTTCGTCAAAACGCTTTAAGAAGTTGGTGGCTTTTTCTTCGGCCAGCTGGACGTATTTCGTGGTAAGCAGCTTGGTAAGCGCTTTGCCCAGCGCCCCGACGCGCTTGGAAATAAACATCTGGTTGTCGTTTAGGATAACCAGCAAATCCGAACGCAAAAGGCCCGCGTTTTGGAGCGCCTCGTAGGCCATGCCGCCCGTTAAACAGCCGTCGCCCACGACGGCGATGACTTTGGATTTTTCTTTTTTCTGGTCGCGCGCGATAGCCATCCCGAGCGCGGCGGAAATGGCCGTGGAAGCATGGCCGACGCCAAAGGTGTCGTACTCGCTTTCACAGCGTTTGGGAAATCCGCTCAGGCCGTTTTGGGTGCGGATGGTGCCAAAGTCTTTCTGGCGGCCCGTAAGCAGTTTGTGCGCGTAGGCTTGGTGCCCGGTGTCAAAAACGATTTTATCTTCCGGCGTGTTGAACACGTAATGCAGCGCCGTGATGATTTCCACCGCGCCCAGGCTGGAACCCAGGTGGCCGCCGTTTTTGCTGGCGGTTTCTATAATGGTGCGGCGCAGTTCTTCGCACAGGGTGGGGAGATGTTCCTTTTTTATCAGGCGCAGGTCCCGCGGGCTCTGAATGCTGGGAAGTACTTTCATAGGCAATCCTTAATTAGTAAGTTCTGGTTTTGAAAAACTCGGCCATCTCGTAAAGGGGCCAGAGGTTTTTCTTCTTCACGTTTTTAAGCGAATCAAGCGCTTTTTGCGCGTTGGCGATGAGGAGCTGGGCGTGCTTGCGGCTGCCTTCCAGCCCATAGAGGCTGACGAAGGTGAGCTTGCCGTTTTCCTTGTCGCTGTTGGATTTGCCCAGCTGCTTGGCCGAGGCGGTGACGTCTAAAATATCATCCACGATTTGGAACACCAGGCCGATGCAGTTGGCGTATTTTTTCATATGCGCCAGGTCCGCCCCTTTGGCTCCCGCCAGGAGCGCGCCGGCTTCCACGCTGCCGCGGATGAGCGCGCCGGTTTTGTTGGCGTGAATGTAATTTAAAATGGTTTCGGGCGTCGTTTCTTTGACGGAGGACGGAAGCATAAAATAATGCAGGGTTTTGTCCGCCAGCGGTTTAGACTGCTTGCGCAGTTTGTCGGCGCGCAGGCTGTGCGCGTCCGCCGCGCCCATACCCTCGGCGTATACGTCGGCCGTTTGGCCGCCGACCATGCCGGAAGCCCCGGCGCAGGAAGCAAAGTGCGCGAGCGCATTTAACGTGTTTTCCGCACCGACGGCTTTCACTTTGCCGTTCTGCGCAAATACTTCAAATACATAGGTCAGCAGCGCGTCTCCCGCCAGAAGGGACAAATCTTCGCCGAACACTTTGTGGTTGGTGGGTTTGCCGCGGCGCAGNNAGGGCAGATCGTCGTGAATCAAGGAATAGGTGTGCAGCATTTCCACGGCGCAGGCGGCGGGCATTACGTCGGCCGCTTTTTTGCCGAACGCTTCGGCCGCGGCCATCAGTAGGATGGGGCGCACGCGTTTGCCGCCCGCCTGGAGGGAGTAGTCCATAGAGTCGGTCAAAATTTTGGGCGAATTTTTGATTTTGGAAATATATTTGGAAAGGTTTTTTTCCACCAGCTTGGCACGGTCTTTTAGGTACACGTCAAATTTGTTCATACAGGATTTTCCTCGTTTATACGGACTTTCCTTTATTATACCTTATTGGAGCACCGCCGGGACGCGCTTACGGGCCGGCGGCCGGAAAGCATTCCGCCCAGCGGGCGGGCGGCGCCCGTGCGGGGAGATTTTTTATATAATTTGATTATGGTAAAAGTGAACCGGCCGCATATCGGCATTTTCGGCAAAATGAACGTGGGCAAAAGCTCCCTGATAAACGCGCTGACGGGACAGGACGTTTCCGTAGTGGCGGCGCATCCGGGCACGACGACGGACCCCGTTAAAAAAATTATTGAAATTCTGGGCGTGGGCCCGGTAACGATTTTGGATACGCCCGGCATTGACGACACTTCCGCCCTGGGCGCACAGCGCGTGGAACGCACCAACGACGCGCTGGACCAGGTGGATCTGGCCATTTTGGTATTTGCGGACCAGTTTGACGCGTATGACCAGACGCTGATGGAAACGTGCGTGGCGCGCAAAGTGCCGTTTTTCTTTGTGCATAATAAGAGTGATTTACAGAAGCTGAACGTAGAAATTAAAGGTGCGGACATAGTGGATTTCAGCTGCAAGACGCCCCAGCTGCTGCCCCGCCTGCTGGAAATGATTAAAAAGCATCTGCCCAAAAGCTCCTATTCGCAGGACGTGATTCTGGACGATTTTGTATGCGGCGGGGACGAAGTGGTGCTGGTGATTCCCGTGGACGCGTCCGCCCCGGAGGGGCGGCTGATTCTGCCCCAGGTGCAGACCATCCGCAATTTGCTGGATATCGGCGCGGTGGCCGTGTGTCTGAAAGACACCGAACTGCGCGAATACCTCCAAAACCATACGCCTAAGCTGGTGGTAACGGATTCCCAGGCGTTTGCGTACGTCAGCTCCGTGGTGCCGCCCACCGTGCCGCTGACGAGCTTTAGTATTTTATTCTCGCGCCTGAAAGGCGATTTTGACGCATTCCTGCGCGGTACGCGCGCCATTGACCGCTTAAAAGACGGCGACCGGGTGCTTATTTTGGAGTCCTGCTCGCACAGCGTCAACAAGTGCGACGATATCGGGCGGACCAAAATCCCGAATTGGCTGCAAAAGTATACGGGCAAAAAACTGGAGTTTGACGTCTTGGCCAATTTGGACCCTATCCCCGCGGACGCCGAAAAATATAAACTGGCCGTACAGTGCGGCGGATGTATGGTAACGCGTACGCAAATTATGCGGCGACTGGATATATTAAAGGAAAAGAATGTGCCGCTTTCCAATTACGGGCTGACGATTGCCTATTGCAACGGTATTTTTGACCGGGTAACGGAAATCTTCCGTAAAAAAGGCATTTAGCCGGGCCTCGCGCCGGAGATTTATAAAAGAGCAAAAGAAGCTTTTTGCTCTTTTTTTGTTGGAGCCGTCCGTCTAAAAAATGTATAATAATCAGGTAGGAATTATTCTTAATAACCCCGTACAGGGGCCATGAGGAGAAATATGTTTAGCAAAAAAATGGAAGACGCGTTTAACGCGCAAATCAATGCGGAATTTTATTCTGAATACTTATATCTGGCGATGAAAGCCTATTTTGAAGAACTTCATTTGACCGGTATTGCCAACTGGTTCGGCGTACAGGTGCAGGAAGAGCACGCCCACGGCCTGGGTATGTACGATTATGTGCACGAACGCGGCGGAAAAGTAACGCTGGGGGAAATCGCCAAGCCGGAAATTAAGGGCAAAGACACGGTGGCCATTTTTGAACAGGTGCTGGAACACGAGCAGCTGGTTACTTCCAAAATCAACGCGCTGGTGGATGTGGCGGAAGCCGAACACGACCGCGCGGCCCTGTCCTTTTTGGACTGGTATATTAAAGAACAGGTGGAAGAGGAATCCAATGTCCGCCAGTTAATCGCCACGCTCAAGCTGATTGGCGAAGACAAAAAGGCCTTGTTGATGCTGGACCGCGAACTGGCCGCCCGCACGTATACCGCGCCTGTGATCGGTTAGTTTTTACTAATACCGCAACATAACACCCGGATGAACGTTCGGGTGTTTTATTTTGTTTGCATGGGGGCCCTGTTTGCGGCCGGACAAACAAAAATCCCCGGGCGGGAGCCCGGGGATTTTTTGCTGGCGTAAAACTTATTTCACGCGGCCGGCGGAACCAAAGACGTTTTCGTTCTTTTCGGCGTACATTTTAATCAGTTCTTCGCGGGCCGGGCCCAGGTATTTGCGCGGGTCAAATTCGCTGGGTTTGGTGGCGAAGATTTTGCGGATGGTGGCGGTCATCACCAGGCGGCCGTCGCTGTCCACGTTGATTTTGCACACGGACATTTTGGCGGCTTTTCTAAGCTGTTCTTCGGGCACGCCGGCGGCGTCTTCAATTTTTCCGCCGTATTCGTTGATTTGTTTGACGGCCCACTGCGGTACGCTGGAAGAACCGTGCAATACAATCGGGAAGCCGGGCAGACGTTTGGAAACTTCTTCCAAAATGTCAAAGCGCAAATCCGGGATTTTTTCGCCGGGTTTTACTTTGAATTTGTAAGCGCCGTGAGAGGTGCCGATGGAAATGGCCAAGGAATCCACGCCGGTGCGTTTGACGAAATCTTCCACTTGGGCGGGGTCGGTATAGGTGTGGTGTTCGGCGGAAACTTCGTCTTCAATACCCGCCAGAACGCCCAGTTCGCCTTCTACGGTTACATCGTGCTGGTGGGCATAGTCCACCACTTTTTTGGTCAGCGCGACGTTTTCTTCGTACGGCAGGTGGGAGCCGTCAATCATCACGGAAGAGAAACCGTTGTCAATGCAGTCTTTGCAGAGTTCAAAGGTGTCGCCGTGGTCCAGGTGCAGGCACAGGGGCACCGGTTTGCCGAGTTCTTTCATCATTTCCACCGCGCCGCGCGCCATCCAGCGCAAAAGCGTGGCGTTGGCGTATTTGCGGGCGCCGCTGGAAACCTGCAAAATAACCGGAGATCCGGTCTGCACGCAGGCGGTAACGATAGCCTGCAGTTGTTCCATATTGTTAAAGTTGTAAGCCGGAATGGCGTAACCGCCGGCCATCGCGTCTTTGAACATCTCTCTGGTGTTAACCAAACCCAGTTCTTTGTAAGAAACGGTCATTGAACAGCCTCCTGAAAATAAATTCTGTCCCGTATATTTTACAATTTTTTCCGGCGCCCCGGCACGCGGGTTCGCGCCTGGCGGGCGTTTTAGCCCGTTAACCGCCGCCGCCCGCACAGGCGGCGCGGGCGCGCGCGTTCGGCGTACCGTCGGAAAAAGCTTGCAAAAAAGGAGGTTTGTGAGTATAATGTAGATACCTTTACTGTCAAAAAGTGAACAAAATGGACTTAAAACTTGATTTTTCTATTCTTAAAACCTTAACCGAATTGCCGGGCATCGCCGGCCGTGAAAATGCGGTGCGCCAGTATTTAAAAAATCTGCTTTCCGCTTATGCGGACGATATGCGCACCGACGTAACGGGCAACCTGATTGTCTATAAAAAAGGCTCGTCGGACAAAAACCTGCTTTTCTGCGCCCATATGGACGAAGTGGGGCTGATGGTGCATCATGTGGACGAGCGCGGATTTTTGCGTTTTGTAACGGTGGGGGGAATTGACCCCCGCACCCTGCTGGCCCAGCGGGTGCGCGTGCAGACGCGCGGAGGCGAACTGCCGGGCGTAATCGGCACCAAGCCGGCGCACATCACCACGGAAGCCGACCGCGGCAAGGCCGTGGGCGTAAAAGAATTGTTTATTGATATAGGCCTGAGCGGCGAGGAAGCCAAAAAACGCGTGGAAGCGGGCGACTGGGCGGTGCTGGACCGGAGCTGTGAAGAATTGGGCGACGGGCTTATCTGCGCCAAAGCGCTGGACAACCGCGCGGGCGTATTTGTGCTGGCGGAAATCGTGCGCGCTTTAAAAAATCCTTTTTATAATGTGTATGCGGTGTTTACGGTGCAGGAAGAAGTCGGCCTGCGCGGCGCCGCCACGGCGGCTTTTGGCGTGGAGGCGGACGTGTCCCTGTGTTTGGATACGACGGGCGCGGCGGACATCCCCGGCTGCGCGCCGCAGGATTATATTACCGTACTGGGCGGCGGCGCGGGCATTACGGCGCTGGACGCGCGCACCATTACCAACCCGGTGCTGTTTGAAAAATTAAAACAGATTTGCGACAAAAACGGCATTCGCCGCCAGGTGCGCGTAGCGCCGCGCGGCGGGAACGACGCGGGGGCGGTGCACCTGTCCAAAACGGGCATACCGACCTGCGGGCTTTCCATCCCCACGCGCAACATCCACTCCAACGTGGAAATCGTGAGCAAGGCCGACGTGGCGGACGTGTTCCGTCTGGCCTATGCGGCGGCGCAGGAAGGGCTGGGAGACATTACTTTATAGACGTATAGGATAAACTTATGAGCCGAACTTTTGAATTGGGTAAGAAAAGAGGCGTTTTTGCAGACGTAACGGATTATCTGGATAATCCGGCGTACCAATTATCCGCCGAAGACGCGGCGGGCCTGGAACGCCTGGACGCGGCGTACCGCGCGCTGGTGTCCCTTTTATACAATTATGTGCCCACCTCCGGCCATCCGGGCGGGAGCATTTCAAGCGGACGGTTTGTTGAACACCTTTTATATAAAGATATGGCCTACGATTTAAAACATCCCCACCGGGAAGAGGCCGATATCATTTCCTACGCCGCCGGACACAAAGCCCTGGGGCTTTACGCGATGTGGGCCCTGCGCAACGAATGTGCGCGCATCGCCGCGCCGGAACTGCTGCCGGAAGACCCGGCTTTGCAGCTGCGCCTGGAAGATTTATTGGGCTTCCGCCACAATAAAATGCAGGGAACGCCGCTTTTTAAACAATTTAACGTCAAACCGCTGGGCGGACATCCCGAACCGCTGATTCCGTTCGTGCGCACCAGCACGGGCGCGAGCGGCGTGGGGGACGGTTCCGCCGTCGGCCTGGCGCTGGCCGCCGCCGACGCATACGGGGAAAACTGCCCGGCCGTGCATATTGTGGAAGGCGAGGGCGGGCTGACCGCCGGCCGCGCGAGTGAAGCCGCCGCCATGGCCGCCACCGCGCAGCTGAAAAACGCCGTGTTCCACCTGGACTGGAACGAAGCTTCCATTGAAAGCGAACGCGTAACGGCGGACGGGGAACACCCCGGCGATTATGTGCAGTGGAACCCGATGGAGTTTTTCTATATCCACGATTTTAACGTCATCCGCGTGCCTCAGGGACACGATTTTAAACAAATCCATATTGCGCACCGGCTGGCGGCGGAGCTGGACAACCATCAGCCGACGGCGATTGTGTACCGCACCGTTAAGGGCTGGCACTACGGCATTGAAGGCAAGGCGTCGCACGGGGCCGGCCACAAGTTTGCGTCCGACGGGTTTTACCGGTCTTTGGCCGAATTTGAAAAAACTTTCGGCGTAACCTTCCCGCGTTTTGAAGGGGAGAAGAATGCCGAAAACATTGAAAAATTTTACTGGGAAAGTTTGCTGACCGTGCGCCGCGCGCTGGAGGCCGACAAAACCGCGGCCGCCTACGCCGCCAAATGCTTAAAAGCTTCCGCCGGGAAGCTGGAAGAAAAGAAGCGCGCCGTCCGCGCGGATTTGGGCGACTGCAAGGCGCTGTACACTAAATTTTTTGAAGGGGAAGTGCCCGCCGAATTTGTGTTTGAAAAGGGCAAATCCTACACCACCCGCAGCGTGTTGGGTTCCGTGTTGGCATACTTAAATAAAGAAACAAAAGGCACGGTGCTGGCCGCGTCGGCCGATTTGTACGGTTCCACGGGCGCGGGGGGAATCGCCAAAGATTTTCCGTCCGGCAATTTTAACGCCGTATCCAATCCGCTTTCGCGCCGCTTGAGCGCGGGCGGCATTTGCGAAGACGGCATGGCCGCCGTCTGCACCGGGATTTCGGCCTTCGGGCGGCATATCGGCGTATCGGCTTCGTACGGCGCGTTTTTGGCGTTTGAACACGTGGCCGCCCGCCTGCACGCCATCGGCGTGCAATGCGCGCGGGAAGCCGGGCTGGACCCGAATACCTTTATTATGTTTAACGGGCACGCCAGTCTGCCCACGGGCGAAGACGGACCCACGCATGCGGACCCGCAGAGCCTGCAGCTCTTGCAGGATAATTTCCCCAAAGGAGCCTGCATTACGGCTACGCCTTTGGAGGTGGACGAAATTTGGCCGCTTACGGTGCGCGCGCTTTCGCTCAAACCGGCGGTGTTTGCGCCTTTTGTGGTGCGTCCGTCGTACGCGTTTATGGACCGCGAAGCGCTGGGCGCCGATCCCGCGATTAAAGCCGTCAACGGCGTATACTATTTGCGCCGCGCCAAAGGCCGCGCCGAAGGAACCGTTATCGTGCAGGGCGCGGGAGTGGGGCGCATTGTGGTGGAAGAGCTGCTTCCCGCTTTAAACGAAAAAGGACCGGACGTGAATGTGGTATATGTGGCGAGCCGGGAACTATTTGAACTGATGACCCAGGCCGAGCAGGACGCAATCCTGCCGCCGGAACTGCTGCGCACGGCCATGGGCATTACCGATTTTACCCTGCCCACGCTGGACTGTTGGATTCACAGCCGCGCGGGGCGCAGGCATACGCTGTTTCCGCATAAGAACGGCGAATTTCTCGGAAGCGCGTCGGCGCAGAAAGTATACGCCGAAGCGGGGCTGGACGGGGATTCCCTCTACGCCGCCGTGTGCGCTTACGTGCAAGATTTAAAACGGGCCGCCAACTGGCTGTAGGGCCCCAGAGGAGAATAAAATGGCAGAAGAAAAACCTTACTTGACCGGCAGGACGTATATTTTCAGACTTCCTAAGGGCAAGGATTTGTTGGAGTCGCTCGCTGATTTTTGCCACGACAATCAAGTCAAGTGCGGCGTGGTGAACGTGGTCGGGTCCGTTTCCAACGCCACCGTCGGCTTTTACGACCAAACCAAAAAGAAATACGACAAAAAAGTCATTAACGAAGAGATGGAACTTTTAAGTCTTAACGGCAACATCAGCATTCAGGACAACCGCCCCATCGTGCACGCGCACGTAATGCTGTCCGGCAAAGATTATAACACCGTGGGCGGACATTTGTTCCCCGGCACCAAAATATACGTGTGCGAAGCGTATATCCAGGAACTGGTGGGCGAGCCCAAAGTAAGAAGAAGCGACAAAGTAACCAAACTTGCTTTGTGGGCGTAGCAAATACGTTATAGAAAAAATCCCGCGCGTGCAGCGCGGGATTTTTGTATCTGTTGAAAACCCCC
>DCTQ01000066.1 GCA_002329395.1 Candidatus Avelusimicrobium alvi
CTGAGCGAAAAATTCTCCGCCGCCATTGCCGCCGATCCGACCCTGGCTCCTTACGCCCAGGATATCGCCCGCACGGTTGCGGACCCCGCCGCGATGGCTCCGGCTCCGGCCAAACGCGAGCTGTCTTATTCCTTAAAGATTCACGACGCGGAAGGCAAAGTCCTGCCCGTAACCTTTGAAATCAATATGCGCCTGCTGGACAATACCGCCGTCAAACAGTTTGAACAGCTGGGCGTGAGCAATTCCGAAGTTTTCACGCTGATGCGCGCCACCAAAGACGGTAAACCCACCGGTCCGTTTGAGCTTATGCTGACCACCCCCGGCGGCAGCAAGAGACCGATTTACGAACCGTTTATTGAAGGCGGCAAAGCCGGTGTGGAAGCGTTATACTATCGCTTGCTGGGCGACTATCAGGCCGGTAAACTGGCGAGCAATAAAGTAGATTTGAACCTCTATTCGGACGTGTTTGCCGAAAGAGCGACGATGTTCGCGGGTCTTACCGAAGGTCTGGGCGGCTTGCCGCAGGCTACCGTAGCCCCGCAGGCCACCGCTTTGGGCATTACGGACCCGAAAGCTTTGCAGGCGGGCGTTTCCCACTCCCAGCTGGGTAACGTGGCGAGCGTCGTCTTCTCCGGTTTGCAGAAAGAATTTGGCATCAAAAATACGCTGGCATTGGGGTTAGGCATAGCCAGCTTGGGGCTGGGCATTTGCGGTTTCGGTTTATCGCTGCCCTCCCTTGCCGCTAAAATCAGCATGCTGGGCATTGGTTCTTTTGTTCTGGGCGTAGGCGCCAACGGCGGCGTAAAATCCACCAACAGTATTTTTGCCAAAGAAATGTCTAACGACAATATCTCCGGCACCGCCAGAATGGGCTTTGTAAACGCCCGCGCCTCCGTCGGTACGATGACGGGCTACTTGTTCTTCCCCGTATCCGTGCTGTTTGCCCTGTCGGGCGTGGAAGCTTTCCAGTGGCTGTATTACGGCGCTACCGCGGTTCCCGCCTATGCGTTGATCAACCTGGCTCTTTCCAAAGTAAGAAACGTCGGTGCGGAACACGGCGTGGCCAAAACGTGGCTGGAAAAAGCCAAAGTGGTGGCCAAGAGCGGTTTGGGTATTTTCAAAAATATCGCCAATAACGTTAAATTTGCGCTGACCGGCGGCTATCAGGAACGCCTGTCCGCCATCCGCGAAAAACGCATTGTCAAAGAACGCACGAAAGAATTTGAAAGAATGATGAACGGCCAGGAAGTGGTGGCTCCGTCCGCCGCGTCGTCCAACTCGCTGTGGGCCAAAGCCAAAGACTTTATGACCGTTAAAGTGCCCGCCGCCACGAGCCAGTATATGCTTCGTATGATGGCCTTGGTGGGCTTGTACCACTTTGCCGGTATGATGTATAACTCCGGCCCGGGCGCCATTATCGGCAACTTTATTAAATCTCCGGAAGGCGCCAGCATTGTGAACTGGGCGCAGAATATGCCTCTGCCGATGACGGCTCTCTTGGCCGGCGGCGCGGGTTACGCGCTGACCAAACTCGGTCAGAAAGCGTTTAATATGCTGAGCAAGAAATTCACCCGCGGCCCGGTGGACGGTCTGGCCGTTGAACAGCCGACCACGCTGTTGGAAAAGACCGGCGCGTTCACCAAAAAACATCTGCCCTGGCTGGTGGGCGGCGCCACGGGCGTGGCTACGGCCGCCGTACCGCAGGTATACGAGGTGGCTCACTCCATCTTCAGCCGCTTTGACCCGACTTCCGTCGCGCAGATTGCCACCTTCTTCACCGCTTATGTAGGCGTGTGGGCCGGCCGCCAGTATCTGTCGGGCTTTGTAAAATCCGGCAAGCTGACTCCGCAGGGCATCATCGGCGCCTCCGGCGTGCTGAGCACTGTGGCCGTGAGCTTGGCCTTCCTGCCCTTCCTGCCGCTCGGCGTGAAAGCCGCTCTGTGGGGCGTGGCGGGCTTGGGCTTTGCCAACCTGGCCGGTTTTGAAAACTCGCTGGCGATGGAAAAATATCCGAACCAGAAACCCGCCGTCAATATGGCCTACACCTTGGCCAGACTTTCGGGTGCGCTGACGGTGTTGTACGGCTCGCTGGCCAATACGTTTAAGGCCGCCGGTGTGGCGGATCCGGATATCAACGCCTTGGTGCTGCCTGCGGGTGCGCTGGCTTTGGCTACCCTTATCAACGGCAAATACTTTACGCGCAACTTCTTCCAGGACGTCAGACGCTGGAGAGGCTTGCCCCCGACGTTAAACTATAAACTGCTGCGCACGGCCGCCGATGATTTCTACAAGAAATACTTGGAATCCGGCCACTCCGTGGAAAATATGCCGCAGGACGCGCATCGCATCGCCGCCAAGCTGTTTGAAGAAACCAGACACGAACTGACCACCGTGGAACGCTTGATGACCCCGCTGAATGAAAAACTGCGCATCAACGAACTGCGCCTGAAAGTAATCGGCGAATTGAAACGCCTGTTAAACGGTGCGGAGCAGAATACGGTGCCGCTGGGTATGGAAGAGCTGACCTATAAAGCGCTGAAAACCCGCGAAATCCAGCCGCTCCTGACCAACCTGACCGCCAGAAAGCTGTCCGCGGCGGAAGAGGCGAAGGTTATCCGCTCGGTGGCGTCGGTTATCTACAACCGCTATTTCATCAAAGCGGCCGACTTGCAGGCGATGGAACGGGGCGTAATGGACCGCAACGAAGGGTTGGATATGTTCCGCTTGGAAGTGCTGCGCAATATGTACAAAATGGAACTGACCAAAATCGCTACGGACCGTGTAGCCCGTTACAAAGGCAACCGCCCGTCTTACGATCACTCTATGGACGAACTGCGCGGCATGGCCGACAAAGTGCTGGGCCCGAACCACGGCTGGAAAGCCCCGCGCTTCAATCCGTAAATTTTACTGGAACTGACCCTAAAAGTGGCTTGTGCCGTATGGCAAGCCACTTTTAGTTGGCGCTCCCGCGTTTTGAGGAAAGAAAAAGGGTGTTCCCCGACGGGAAAAATCGTAAAATTCTTCCGAAAAATGCACAGTAAATGTGTTATAATAATGAAGTAAGGCTGTTCGTATCACTAATCCACAACAAACAATAGGAGACTTGAATGCTACGGAAGTTTATAGATTGGTTTAAACCGCTGCCGGACGCCGCGGAAAAAATTACCGATCCGCAAGAAATTACTAAGCAATATAAGCGTTGGAGATTGCGCTTATTTATCAGTGCCTATATCGGTTATGCGATGTATTACGTAACCCGCCAGAATTTGAACCCCATCGCCCACGTGTTCAAAGAGGAAACCGGCATTACCAACGATCAGTTCGGTTTGATGGTATCCATTTCCCTCATTGCGTATGGCATTGGCAAGTTCGTAAGCGGTATGTTGGCTGACAAAAGCAACATCCGCGTTTTTTTGGCTTTTGGTTTGATGGCTTCCTCCGTCATTAACCTGTTCTTTGGTTATCTGACTTCTTTCTTCCTGCTCGTGCTTTTCTGGACCTTGAACCAATCCTTCCAATCTATGGGTTTTCCTCCGATTGCCCGTATTTTTGCTTATTGGTTTTCTCCTAAAGAAAGAGCCAGCAAGTGGACCTTATGGGCTTCCGCGCATACGGTGGGTATTTCCATTGCGGCTATCATCGCGGCGGCTGTGCTTAAACTGATGGACATTACCCCCCTGGTGCATTGGCAGTATGTATTTGTGCTGTCCGGTATTTTGGGTTTGCTTACGTCCTTCTACATTTTGCGCAGCGTAACCGATACCCCCGCCAGCGTGGGTCTGCCCCCGGTGGAAGAATACACCGGCTGCCAGCAGCTGGTTACCAAGCAGGCCAGCGAAGGCGAAAGCTACTGGGTGCTCTTGCGCAAATATGTGCTTACGAACAAATATATCTGGATTTTGTCCGTTGCGTTTTTGTGCGTATACTTCGTGCGCTACGTAACGCTCTCGTGGGCGGCCATCTTCTTGGATACCCGCGAACTCTCCAAAGCCAGCATTCCGCTTATTTTCACGCTTAACCCCCTGGTGGGCGCGCTGGGCGGTATTACGGCCGGTATTTTGACGGATAAAGTCTTCCACGGCCGCTGCACGCCTTCCAACGTAATTTATTTCGTGCTGTTGGCTATTTCCGCCTACTGCTTCTACCTGTTTGCGGGTCCGAACCATCTGTTCCTGACGGGCTTCTTCATCGCCGCGCTCGGGTTCTTTGTGGACGGCCCCCAGAACCTGATTAACGTGCAGATTTCGCTCCTGACCACGAAAGAATCCGTGGCCGCGGCCTGCGGTTTCTGCGGTTTGTTCGGTTATATTGGCGGCTTCCTGGCCGGCAGCGGCGCGTCTTACATCCTGACGCACTGGGGCTGGGCGGGCGTGTTCAATTCCTGCATCGGCGCCTGCGTGGTGGGCGTACTGCTGGTAATGACCGCCTGGAAGAAAGAAAACCAGGATATTTGCAAAACGAAATAACGTTTCACAAGCCTTTACAAAACCCCGCACCTTTTTGGCCGCGGGGTTTTTTATGAATACCTTAACAGAACGCCCCGGACGTGAGCCCGGGGCGTTTTTGTATGCTATTTGCGGGATAATGGGCGCAGGATAAAGGGCAGGCAATTTGGGTGAAAATGAACCTTCCGTCTGGCGCGTGGCGCAAGAAACCGCGCCCTCATATACGCGTTTTACAAAGTTAACCGCGCGCTGACGGCCTGCGGGCTGCTGCAAGCGCAAGCTGGATGTCCTTGTCCCAAGACACGGAAAAAGGCGTAAAACCGGGAATTTTGGCGTTTTTGGGGGACGCAATCAAAAGTATATACTGAGAAATAAGCCCGCTTTTGTGCGCCGGTTTGGCGCGTCTGTTTCCGGGCATAAAAAACGCCGGACGATATGCCCGGCGTTCAGAATAAAAAGCTTTGTTTAAGGGCGCTGTACAATCCGCAGGTCTTTCGGGGCGGTTAATTGTTTGGAAGCCGCATCCCGGCCCGGCAGCTGTTCCACGATATCAAACAGCAGTTCTCCGCTGGTCTTTTTGTAGATTTTCTTCTGCGGGTATTTATAGCCTTTAAAAGGGGCGCCTTCAAAATATCCGTCCGGAATATGCGCAATAGCCGCCGCGCGGTATATTTTCCGGCCGGACATCTTTTTCCCGTTCAGCAGGATTTTGGTAATTTTGACCGGGCGTTTTTTATGGTTCGGGCGGCATTTGTATTCAATATAGACATTGTCCGAATACGCAAACAGGGAAAAATTCTTTCCGTCCGCATTGCATTTCAGGCTGGCCTCGGCGGCCTGTTTGAATTTTTTACCCGGAATGTTGAAGGTGGAAACATATTCCGTATACGGCAGGAGCTCCGCCAGGTCTCGCCCCGTGAGGGTGCCGGCGTTTAAATCCCTGCGTACGCCGGGAAGCTGGAACATGGCAAAATCAACTTTTTCCTGCGGTTCCAGCCATTTTTTCATATAGTCGGCCAGCCGTTTGGCCACGTCGGGCGCGGCGTCGGCTCCCTGCGGATATTTGGGCAGAAGCGCGGGCACGGCGGCAAAAGCGCGCTTGAGGGATTGGTCTTCTATTTGGTCCAGCCGGGCGCGTACGGCTTTGTTTTCCCCCCATTTGGCGGGGTCCAGCGTAATGTATTCCGAACTGACTGCCCGGAGCTCGCCGGTTTCATCGTCAAAATCCAGCACCACGCGGCTGGTTCCTTCCAGCATGGAGCCGCTTTCTACAAACAGCGGGCCTCCCGCGCCCATTTTGCGTTCGGCGTGGCGCAGGTGGGCGTGGCCGCCTAAAAAGACGTTTATGGTTTCTTTGGCGGAAGGCGCTTCGGCCAGCACGTCCAGCAGCTGGGAAGGCTTGCGCGCGTCGGCGATGGAATCGTGCGCCAGAAGGATGACGGCCTGCGGCTTTTGGGCGCGGATTTCTTTTAACAGTTTTTCCCACGCGGCGGCGTCCAGCTTTTTAAGTTCCATGCCGCTCATGCCCGGGCCGTCCATGGAAAAACCGATAACGGCTGCTTTTTTGCCGTTCCAGTCAAAAATTTTATAAGGCGCTGTCCGCTTGCCCGGCACATTCAGCCCCTCTACGTTGACGGAAAGAATTTCGCCGTTAAAACCGCCCAGCATTTTGCCCAGGGTATCGGCTCCAAAGTCGCTGTCGTGGTTGCCGATAGTCAGTGCGGCGTATCCTTTGCCGGAAACATTTTTGGGCGTTTGTCCGGCGGCGTTCATCAGCTCAATGGAGTAGCGTCCGTCCGAGGCGTTGGCTTCTTTATTGCCGCTGGAAAAGTCGCCGGAGTCCAGCAGGGCAAACGGTTCGCTTTCCTGCTGCAGAACGTTTTCCAATACGGCAAAACCGCCTGTTGGCGCGCCGGAAGCGCCCGGGCGGGAGAAGTAATAGCCGTGAATATCGCTGGTGTGGTAGAGCACCAGTTTTTCGGCGCACAGCGGCTGGCAGAGCGTCAGCGCGGCGGCCAGAAAAAAAGTGACGGATACAAACCTGCGTACGGATACAAACATGACGGCCTCCTTGAAAGGAACGGATTTTTATCAAATTTTTATTTGCTTCGGTTAAATTCCAGCTGTATTTTACAGAGCGGATGATCCGGGTCTTCGGTGCAGTGCTTCCAGTTAAAGGATTTTTCGCCCATCATTTTTTCGGCTTGTTCGCGCGTTTTCCCCGCGAGCGGTTTGGCGGCGGGCAGATAAATAATAAAATCCGCATTTACCGTTTTTACGTAGGCGGGCGGCACCGCAATCAACACGGGGCTTTCAGCCAAGCCGCCTTCTTCCAGCAGCGTCCGCCAATGCCTTTCCCCGGCGTTGGCAAATTCCGCCGTTTTGGTTTTTAAGCCGTGTTCCGCCAGCACCGCCGGCATAGTGGGGTAACTGTCCGCCGCCAGCTGCGTATGCCAGGCCCCGGCATAGAGAATAAAACGGCTGGTTAAATCTTGTCGGGCGATTTGTGCGATGATTTCCCCCCACCGCCGGTTGCGCTCCCGCATGCCCTGCGGCGTGATGGCCCGGGCCGGATTTTCAAGCGCTTTTGAAGAGTCCAGCCCCAGCGGGCGCAGGCCGTAGCGCACGGCCACCGCCGCGGCGGAGGAATAACCGGGCAGGGCCAGCTGTTTTTCCAGCTGTTCCAGCGTGATTTTTTTGCTTGAAAAAGCGTCCAGCGAGGGCTGTTCTTCGGATAAGAAAAATTCACTGGCCAGATGCGTGCATCCGCCGTTATGCGCCGCGAGGCTTTTTAGAATAACGTTCACTTCGCGTTTAGCCGCCGGATCGCCGTGCTGTTCGCCCAGGAGGAGTACGTCCGTATCTTTATCCAGCAAACGGGTATAGTCAAAATCGGCCGTAACGGGGCGCGCGTTTTGAAGAAGCGCCTGCCTGAGCGCCGCGTCCGTTTTTAAGCGTGCGGCAAGCGCTTCGCGCGGCCCGTCAAAAGGGTGCGCGCCAAGCGCGGAAACCGCCAAAACGGCGGCGGCTGAAAACAGAAACCGCGGAAGGTGCTTCATGCTTATACTATAGGCGTTCTGGGGGCGTGCGTCAAGAGTATAAATAAAAACCGCCCCCGTTTTAGGCGGGAGCGGTGTAAAATATCGCTTACGTATCAGACTTCCAACACGTAGAGCATATTGGTGGTGCCGGCTTTGCCGAACGGAATACCGGCGGTAACCACAACATTGTCGCCTTCTTTGGCGAGCTGCTGGGCCACCACGGCTTTTCTGGCCTCGGCGGTCATATCGTCAAAGTTTTTCAGGTTTTCAATAACCATCGGCGTTACGCCCCACACAACGGTCAGCTGGCGGGCGGTGGTGATGTTGGGCGTGAGGCCCAAAATCGGCAGGCCGCCGGCGCGCTGCTGAGAGGCGCGCAGGGTGGTGGAGCCGGAGTCCGTAAACGTTACGATTACGTTGGCCGTATCCATATTGGTGGCTACGAGGCCGGCCGCGGAGGTGATGGCGCCTTCCTTGGTGGTGTCGTTTTTGCGTTCCAAGAGGGAGAGGCCTTTGCGGTAGCGGTGGTCTTTTTCCACGGTTTCAATGATGCGGCGCATGGTGGCCACGGCTTCGTACGGATGATCGCCCTGGGCGGTTTCGGCGGAGAGCATAACGGCGTCCACGCCGTCGTAAACGGCGGTGGCCACGTCGGAAGCTTCGGCGCGGGTGGGCATAATGTTGTGAATCATGGATTCAAGCATCTGCGTCGCCACGATGACCGGTTTGCCCGCTTTGCGGCAGCCGGAAACGATTTTTTTCTGCAGTACCGGCACGAGTTCCGGGCTGGTTTCCACGCCCAGGTCGCCGCGGGCGACCATGATGACGTCGGTCAAATCAATAATTTCGCGCAAGTGTTCAATGGCGGAGGGTTTTTCAATCTTGGCGATGATGTGGGCTTTGGATTTCATCAGGCTGCGCAGTTCAATAATATCTTCGGGTTCCTGCACAAACGAGAGGCCGATAAAGTCGGCGCCCAGCATTTCGGCGATTTTCAAATCTTCTTTGTCTTTGGCGGTCAGCGCGGAGAGCGGCAGTTTTACGCCGGGCACGTTCACGCCTTTTTTGTTGGACAGTTCGCCGCCCGCGATAACGGTGCAGTCGGCGGTGTCGGCGGTGTGGGCGTCTACGCGCAGGCGGACTACGCCGTCGTTAAGCAGGAGTTCCAGGCCGGGTTTCATCGCGGCGAAGATTTCTTTGTGCGGCAGGCAGACGCGGGTCTGGTCGCCCGGTTCCGGGTTCATATCCAGGCGGAATTTGTCGCCTTCTTTTAGGGTGATGCGGTAATCTTTAAAGGTGCCCACGCGGAGCTTGGGGCCCTGCAGGTCAAATAAAATACCCAGGGTGCAGTTGTATTTCTTTTCCATCTTGCGGATGTTGGTAACTCTTTCCTGATATTCAGGCAAGGAACCGTGGCTGCAGTTGCAGCGGAAGACGGATACCCCGGCTAAAACCAATTGTTCAACGGCTTTTTCGTTGCTGGTGTCGGGACCGATGGTCGCGACGATTTTGCAAAAGTCAGTATTTTTAGGCATAATGTCTGTATTCTTCCTCAGTGATAACTTCTTAGAGTAAGGGGCGGAATATCCCTTTTTCCCCTTCTAGCATATATTTTATTATTTTTAGACGTACTTGTCATACGTTTATATGAAAAAAACGGCGTAAATTGAAATGCGCTTATAAATTCGCTAAAATATACCAATGAACGCAAATCCTTCTTTAGAGCCTAAGAAAGACTATTACGCTCCGATGCATACCGCTGAGCATATTTTAAATCAAACGATGGTGCGCCTGTTCGGCTGCGCGAGAAGTAAAACCAACCACATAGAAAAAAACATATCCAAGTGCGACTATTTCCTCCCTTCCGCTCCCGACGAAGAACAAATGCGCGAAGTGGAAGAACTGGTGAACGAAGTAATCGCGCGCGGCCTGCCGGTTACGGCGCAGACGCTCCCGCGGGACGAGGCCGGGAAACGCGTGGATTTGTCCGGCCTGCCGCAAAGCGCGCAGGGCGACGTGCGGCTGGTGTACGTAGGCGAGTACGACGTATGCCCCTGCATCGGCAAACACGTGGAAAATACGCGCGAAATCGGGCGGTTTAAACTGTCCAGCTGGGACTACCGGGAAGGAAGACTGCGCGTTCGCTTTAAGCTGGAAAATTAATACATTCAGGAGAATTATGCAACATTTCTGCAAAAAAGCAGCTGTACTGCTGGCGGTATTGCTGGTAACGGGCGCGGCTTACGCCCAGGACGGCAAACGCGGCTGGCAGGTGGAGCTGAAAAAGCTTGCGTTTGATTTTACTTCCACCGAAGTAAAAAACGCCCGGGAATATCAAGACTTCCCCGACGCCCGTTTAAGCGCCGATTCCCAAACCGCCATGCGCGGCCTGTTTGACGCCATCGCCGACTATCACGCCGCCCACTATTTGTGGAGCAACGAACTGACGATGGACTACGGCCGCACCAAAATCCGCCCCGTGGAAGGCGAAACGCTGACGAACGAAAGCGCGGACAAAATTCTCTTTACCACCGGCTATACCCAGCGTTTGTGGAACGTGCAGGACGTATTGGGCGGTTTTGAAGTGGGGCCGTTTGCCACGCTGGGATACGAAACGGAATTTACCAAACCCGATTACTCTCCCCGCAAAAAAATTCTGCGCGGCACCGCGGGCGTGAAGCTCTTTGAAGGCAAATACATTAAAAGTTTGTTTGCCGCGGTGGTGGGCGAGCGCGATTTTACGTACAGCCCCGGCGCGAGCAAGCTGGCGTGGGAAGCCGGCTTTAAAATTGAACAGCCGGTGCGCGAAGGCGTAACCGCGAAATACTCGGCTTTGTTCCGCGATTACCTGAGCGAATCGGAAAAACGCTCCACGGATTTGGATTACGAATTTACGGCCGATGCGCGTTTGGAAGTGCAGCTGTATAAGAACTTGTATCTCGCGCCGTTCGTAAGCTACTACACCGCCCAGGCCAAATATTTCGGCAAACGCGGCGAAAACGTGTATGTCGGCGTGTCGCTGTCGTTTAGCCATATTTTTAAAGCGGCCGAAG
>DCTQ01000013.1 GCA_002329395.1 Candidatus Avelusimicrobium alvi
GGCTAAATAAGAGTAGAATATGGATGTAAGCCTTAAATTAACTTGCTAAGGAGCTTTTTATGAAAAAAGGTTTTACTTTGATAGAATTATTGGTTGTCGTGCTTATTATCGGCATTTTGGCGGCTGTTGCCGTGCCGCAGTACGAGAAAGCCGTGCAGAAAGCCCGCGTGGCGGAAGCCATGGGCGTTCTTAAAAAGATAGGTGATAATTGGGAGATGACTATCCTGTCTGAGGCGGAAGCCTCTTGTGAAACTATTATGGAGGGATTTCCCGAAGGGGAAGAGTCGTGCGAGTTTGAAACTAAAAATTTTACATATGCCGTCCCTTACGGTATTCCCATAGCTCAGTCAAAGGATGAGAGTTATGGACTGGTTTGATTGCCTCCCGCTTTAAAATCCGTGGGAGATTTGGCTGAAAACGAAGTGGGCCGCTGGTGTGTACCAGCGACGGATAAGGGAACGGCGTTTTGTAAATCGTTAAGCGGTAAATCGCCCCAGACATTGGATTTTGCCGGACTGGGCGTATCGTATCCGTTTTAAGTAAGTTCTGCTGTTATATAAATCCCCCGCGTCTTATACAAGGCGCGGGGGATTGTTGTTTCAGCGTAAAACTTACGGATGGATTTTATCCATCATACGGGCGAACGGGATGGTTTCGCGCACGTGCTGAAGTCCGCAAATCCAGCGCACCATGCGCTCAATGCCCATGCCAAAGCCCGAATGCGGCACGCTGCCGTAGCGGCGCAAATCCAGGTACCAGTCGTACCCTTTGGGGTCCAGGCCCTGCTCTTTAATGCGGGCCAGCAAGGCGTCGTAATCCGCCTCTCTTTCGCTGCCGCCGATGATTTCGCCCGCGCCTTCCGGCCCGATAACGTCCACCGCCAGCACGACTTTCGGGTTTTTCGGGTCGCGCTTCATATAGAAAGCTTTGATGGCTGTCGGGTAGCGGTGAATCATAATCGGCGTGTCGTAATCTTCGCCCAGCAGGGTTTCTTCGTCGCCGCCGATGTCTCCGCCCCAGGGGGTGTCGTTGCCTTTTTTGTGCAGGATTTCAATCGCGTCCGTATAATCAATGCGGGGGAATTTCTTTTCCACCGTGGCCTGGAGCTTAGAGGTATCTCTTTCCAGGGTTTTTAAATCGGCCGCGCGGTTTTTAAGCACCTGGCCCACGATGTATTTAATGAAATCCTCGGCCAGGTCCATATTATCGTCCAAATCGTTGTACGCCACTTCGGGTTCCACCATCCAGAATTCGGTCAGGTGGCGGCGGGTTTTGCTTTTTTCGGCGCGGAAAGTGGGGCCGAAGCAATAGGTGCGGCCCAGGGCCATGGCGGACGCTTCGCCGTAGAGCTGGCCGCTCTGGGAGAGGAACGCTTTTTCGCCGAAGTAATCGGTTTCAAACAGCGTGCTGGTGCCTTCGCAGGCGGCGGGCGTTAAAATCGGCGAGTCGGACAGGACAAACCCGTTTTTATGGAAGTATTCGCGGATGGCGAAGATAATTTCGTCGCGCACGCGCAAAATGGCGGTTTGTTTGGCCGAGCGCAGCCACAGGTGGCGGTTCTGCATCAGAAAATCCGGGCCGTGTTCTTTGGGCGAAATGGGGTAATCTTTCGCCATTTGCACCACTTGCAAATCGGTCAGGCCCAGCTCAAAGCCCAGGGGGGAGCGTTTGTCTTCGCGCACCACGCCTTTGACGATGATGGACGATTCCTGCGTTACTTTGTCGGCGAGCTCAAAAAGCTCCGGGCTTACGTCGCCTTTAAACACGACGCACTGGATGATGCCGCTGCCGTCGCGCAGCTGCAAAAAGTGCAGTTTGCCGCTGGAGCGTTTGTTATACAGCCAGCCTTTTAAAGTGATTTCCTGGCCCAGGTATTGGCCTACGTCTTTGACGCGAATTTTGTTGGACATATATTTCCTCGGTAAAAATGATAAACGGAGTACTGATATATTGTAGCTTTTTGGGAGAGGAAAGAGAAGCCTGGGGGAAGGGAATTTGGGAGAATAAAGGGCAGGCGGCGCGCAAAGCGGGCGGTTGTGCGCGCGGAGTTTTTCCGTCGGGGAAAATCAAAAATATTTTTCTTTTTGATTTCTGATATGCTATAATAAATATGTTCTTAGAAGTTCCCAGACTAAGAAACCCAAACAATTTTCGGGCGTGTAGCTCAGCTGGGAGAGCGCCTCGTTCGCAACGAGGAGGTCGTCGGTTCGATCCCGATCACGTCCACCATTTAAAAAGCTCCTCGTCAGAGGGGCTTTTTTAATGGAAGAAGGACAGTCTCCGACGTTTTGTCTCAAGCGCATTTCGCTTCCGAAGAGAGCGGAGGAGGTTGGTCGTCGTTCTTCGCTCTCCTGCTTATGTCCAAATTTAAAACCCCGCCTTGGCGGGGTTTTTAATTTTACGCGGCGAGGCGCATTTCGCTTCCGAAGAGAGCGGAGGAGGTNNAGGTCGTCGGTTCGATCCCGATCACGTCCACCATTTAAAAAGCTCCTCGTCAGAGGGGCTTTTTTAATGGAAGAAGGACAGTCTCCGACGTTTTGTCTCAGGCGCGTTTCGCTTCCGAAGAGAGCGGGCGGGATTGTTCCCTGTCCGCCGAACAACATTACAGAGGGAAAGTCTTGAAAAACGGGAATCTTTAGGCTATACTATCCTTATGCATCCGGTGTAAAAGCGCCTTGGGCGGGTTTTGCGGCGGAGTTATTTGTTTATTGGAAAACACTATGAAAAAATTTATTGTATTTATCTGCTGTTGTTTGGCGTCCTCTTATGCTGGGGCATGGGGGCTGTTGGACAACTTAGTGTCTTTTGACGGGGACCGGTATGTGTATAAGAAATCTTTTTTGTATCACGTGCTTACCCGCCCGTCTGACAAAATCCGCGTTTGCGTCAGCACCGAAGGCACCAGCACCGACCCGAGACGCCAAAAAATTACGCGGGATTACTTTCTTACGTCCACCCAGCAGGCTTTGGATGCCTGGCTTGCCAAAACCCGTTCCGCGCTGGGGGTGGCTGCGCGCCAAAATCCCGTTCCCGATAAAAAGTCCAAAAAGAAACAAAAAAACACTCCGCCCGCCGTTTCTTCGGTGCCGGACCGTACCGGCGAATTTGCCGACCTGCTGGCCTGGCTTCCCCGCCGCATTGAATTGCAGCTGGTGAACCCCAACGGCGAGGACTGCGACAAAGAAAAAAAGGGCAGTTATGATTTGCGCATTAGGTCTTTGGGAAATATGGAGTATGGCTCGTGGGAAAGCAGTGTTACCCATAAGCGCGGCCACGCCGGTGCGATAAAAGGCGTCTATCAGGGTGCCAAAAACGTATGGGAGCTGGCCCTTCCGGGCAATGACGGCTATACCCGGCAGCAGGTTGAACTGGAAGAAGCCCGCCGGCAAGGCAGAAGTTTTGGTTCCGGTTACGTTACGGATTATTCCATGAAGACCGTAACCCAGCACGAAGTGGGGCATTTGCTGGGCCTGGCTGATTTGTATACGTCGTCCAATCCGGCGGCCCAAAATATAGACGGGTTTTATTCGCTTTTGCGGGTAGAGCCCCGTTCGGCGGTTGTCGGCGGCGCAAAAGCGGTGATGAATAAGGCCGACGGCATATCCTGCGATGATATAGAAGGTTTCATCAACGCCGTGGATTTTGTGCAGGCTATGGATGGGAAAACCTCCAAACGTCTGCAAAGCGGCTGGAAAAGCCTGTGCGCCAAGCCGTATATTTATCTGCAGGGCGCGCCCGCAAAAGACGAACAGGATTTGGAAGCGCTGCGCGCTCAGTTAAAGGAGTGGAAAAACTCCGCCGGCGTTGCGGCGCAGATTAACGAAACCGCGCGGGAATGGAATGAGTATTTGGAAAAAGTGAGAACCGCACGCGACGAAACCTTTGACAAATTATACCGCCGCCGGGTACTCGGTCAGGAATTAGATAAAGAGGGGCTCGTCCTTTCGGCCGAATATAATTATTTAAGCCAAAAAGCGGAAAAAATTGAAGCCGTTATCAAAGAAAAAATCGCTCCTGCCCAAGAAGCGGCCCGCACCCGCCGGGCGCTTTCCCCGCAGGATGTATCGTCGCTGGCGGCTCAGCTGACGCCGTATAAGGAAAAATACGGACCGGATACGGCCGTGCTGGATCCCAGGGGTATTTTTACCGCGGTTCCGCTGGCGGATGATTTCCCGGACAAACTGTACCCTTGTTTGGTGTGCGGAAAGTCGGTGGGGCGGGACGGATACGTGCAGACTGCACGCTCCGGCTCCAGAGAATACCCTTTTCATATACATTTTGCCTGTGAGGACCAGCAAAAAGCCAATCTGGGCAAGCTGACGCATTATAAACATAAGCCTTCCCGGCGCAAAGTGCCTACCTGGGGCGAGCTGACCTCCGCGCCAAACCCCGAGCTGGCACAGCTCTCCGGAATGGCGGCGCGCATGAATCAGGAACTTGCCCTGCCGGATCTGTCCGGTTTGACTCCGCGGGCGGGTTCCGGCCCCGCCGTGCGGCTGAATACCGCCACCCTTGCCGGCGGAAGAACCGCCGCCGGTGCGGGCGTGAAGAAAAAACCCGTCCATTCCGCTTCGGNNCGGCCGCCGTACCGCCCAAGCCGGATAAATCCGCCGTGCCGGCGCGTCCGTCCGCGCCCGCCGTTACGGAGCCGGCGGAACAGGCGGCCCCCAAAGCCGTGTGTGAAGTATGCGGCAAAGAAATGGCGGCCGGAACATATTACACCGNNAAACATTCCGAATGCGCCTACCGCTATTTCAAACGCTTTCATAAAACGGATGATAAAAATCTTTCCCGCTACGAGGATTATTACTTTTTCAGCGTCCCGCAGGACGTCGTGCAGGCCAAGGCCGATATGCGCAAACTGGACTTGACGGTGGCCGACATTCGCCGCTACGCGTCGCAGGAAGCGGATAAAGCGCGCCGCCTGCAGGAAGAGCTGGCCCAGCAAAAACAGGCCGAACAGGTCCGCGCGCAGGACGCCGAAAAATGCCGCTTTTACGTGCACGTAACGCTGAAAGACATTCAGGTATTTTCCGAGGATAACCAAAAAACGCTTCAGAGCGTGCGCAAAAAAGAAAGCGTCGGAAGGCCGCTGTCTAAAAAAGAGGCTTTAGTCAAACGCAATTACGACCAGCTGAACGAAAATTATAAACTCAGCGAGTACTGCAAAGCCCGGAACCTCTAAATCCGGTTTCACTTTACTCCAAGCCCCCTTTTGCAGGGGGCTTTTTTGCCGGGGGGACATAGCTGCCGCCCTTATAAAATGCTAAAATTAATCATATGGCTAAACTAGTACGCGGGTTTAGAGATATCTTTGAACCCCAATCCAAAAATTTTACCGAACTGGAAAACTGCGCCCGCGGCGTGTTTTCTCTTTACGGGTTTGGCGAACTGCGCCTGCCCACCGTGGAGCTTAAAGAGCTTTTCGTCAAATCCACCGGCGAAACCACCGATATCGTGCAAAAAGAAATGTACGCGTTTGAAGACGCGGGGCACCGCTCTCTGGCCATCCGCCCCGAAGGCACCCCCGGCGTGGTGCGCGCGTATCTGGAAAATAATTTTACGCAAAACGCGCCCGTGCAGAAATTTTACTATATCGGCAATATGTTCCGGGCCGAACGCCCGCAGGCGGGCCGCTACCGCGAGTTTGAACAAATCGGCGCGGAATACATCGGCAATTCGGCTCCGGCGGCGGACGCGGAAGTGATTTTGATGTTAAAAGACATCGTATCTTCTTTCGGCGCCAAAAATTACAAAGTAAAAATCAACAGCCTGGGGTGCGACAAATGCCGCCCGCTTTACCGCCGGGCGCTGATTGATTTTTTGGCCAAAGAAAAAGACACGCTGTGCGAAAACTGCCAGACGCGTCTGGAAAAAAATCCCCTGCGCGTATTGGACTGCAAAATTGACGGCGCGCGTTTTGCCGGCCGCGTTCCCACGATGGAGCTCTGCCCCGAGTGCCGGGAACATTTTGATGCGGTGCAGGCGCTGTTAAAAGGCAAAATTGATTTTGAAGTGGACCCGATGCTCGTGCGCGGGCTGGATTATTATTCCCGTACGGTGTTTGAATTTCAGGCGGGGGACGCTTCGCAAAACGCCATTGCGGCAGGCGGACGGTACGATACGCTGGTGAAAAATATGGGCGGCCCGGCCACCCCGGCCATCGGCTGGGCGATGGGCGCGGAGCGCGTCATTATGGCGCGCGGCGAGAAAGAACAGCCCAAACAAAAAAGCGTGTACGTCGTATCTTTGGAAAAAGCCTGCAACGAAACGGCGTTTAATTTAATGCAGTCCCTGCGTGCGTCGGGCGTAAAAACCGAAGGCGGCCTGTTTGACAAATNNCGACCGCTGCGGCGCGTCTTACGCGCTGATTCTGGGCGGGGACGAGCTGGCCAAGCGCGCCGTTACCCTTAAAGACCTGACGACGGGCGAACAAAAACAAATTCCTTTTGAAGCATTAACTGACGAGGTAAAAAAACTGGTATGAAACGAACAACTTACTGCGGGGAAGTTACGGCTTCCCTGCTCGGCACCAAACAAACCCTGTGCGGCTGGGTGAACTCCTACCGCGACCACGGGGGGGTGCTTTTTATTGACTTACGAGACCGCAGCGGCGTATGCCAAATCGTAGTGGAGCCTGCAAGACCGTTTTTTAACGAAGCCGCCGCCGCGCGCAGTGAATACGTCATTGAAGTTACCGGCACGGTTCAGCGGCGCATTGAAGGCGCGGTCAATAAAAATATGAAAACCGGCGAAGTGGAGCTGGTGGCGGAAGAATTCAAAGTGCTGAATACTTCCATCCCGCTTCCGTTTGACGTGGAAAAATCCCGCGCCGTAGCCGAGGAAATCCGTTTAAAATACCGCTACCTGGATTTGCGCAATCCCAAAATGTACGCCAATTTGCTCCTGCGCCACCGTATTGCCCAAGCCGCGCGCCGCTACCTGGACGCAAACGGATTTTTGGAAGTGGAAACGCCCGTTTTAACGCGTTCTACGCCGGAAGGCGCGCGCGATTATCTCGTGCCGTCCCGCGTGCACCACGGCGAATTTTACGCCCTGCCGCAAAGCCCCCAGATGTTTAAGCAAACTTTAATGGCCAGCGGCGTGGACCGCTACTTCCAGCTGGCGCGGTGCTTCCGCGACGAAGACCTGCGCGCAGACCGCCAGCCGGAACACACGCAGATTGATATGGAAATGTCCTTCGTTACGATTGACGACATCCACGAAATCGTGGAAGGGCTGATGAAAGAAATTTTCAAAACCGCCGGCAAAGAGCTGACGGTTCCGTTCCCGAAACTTTCTTTTCACGACGCGATGGAAAAATACGGTTCCGACAAGCCGGACCTGCGCTACAGCCTGGAAATGAAAAATGTGTCGGACGTATTTAAAAACACCGGGTTTAAAGTGTTTAAAGACGTGCTGGAAGCCGGCGGCGGCATTTACGCGCTGCGCGGCGAAAAAGGCGCGGCGTATTCCCGCGGACACTTTGACAAGCTGACCGAGCTCGCCAAAAAGAACGGCGCGAAAGGGCTGGTGTGGCTGAAACTCAAAGACGGCAAATTTGAAGGGCCGTCCGCCAAGTTCTTTACCGAAGAAGAAATGAACGCCGTCAAAACCGCCGTGGGCGCGCAGGAAGGCGATGCGCTGCTTATCGGAAGCGACGTGAAGCGTGCCGTCTGCCAGTCGTTTATGGGCGCGCTCAGAAAAGAACTGGTAAAAGACCTGCCGCGCGAAAGCGAGTGGGCTTTTGTGTGGATTACCAACTTCCCGCTGTTGGAATATATCCCGGAAGAAGACCGCTGGGACGCGGCCCACAACCCGTTTACCGCCCCGGTGGAAGAAGATTTGCCCAAACTGGAAAGCGACCCCGGTTCCGTCCGCTCGTATCAGTTTGATCTGGTGCTTAACGGCAACGAGCTGGCCTCCGGCTCCGTGCGCAACTGCCGCCGCGACGTGCAGGAGCGCATCCTGGCGCTGATGAAACACTCCAAGGAAGAAGCCGCCCGGCGTTTTGGTATGCTGTTAAACGCGCTGGAAGCCGGCGCGCCTCCGCACGGAGGCATTGGCCTGGGACTGGACCGCATTACGGCGCTTTTGGCGGGGGAAGATTCCATCCGCGAAGTGATTGCGTTCCCCAAAACGGCGCAGGCCGTCTGCCCGCTGACCGAGTCCCCCAATACGGTGGACGAGGCCCAGTTAAAAGACTTGGGCATCCAAATTGCCAAAGAGTAAAAAAAGCCCCGCTTCGGCGGGGTTTTTTATGCGTTGTTTGGGGATAAATCGGCCGGGCACATTGGAGCGTTCTGTTCTGTGTACCGGCGGCAGTGCTGCTTAGTGGGATAAAGTGTACGCCGTGCAGCTTCGCCAATCACTCGGGTGCACATAGAAAAGCGTGGACGGCACGTCTGTGAACGCAATACAGCGTTTTTGCTATAGCAATGTGGCCTGGCCAATCAGTCGGGCGCGCATAGAGAGGCGTGGACGGCACGTCTGTGAACGCCGCAAAGCGTTTTTGCCGTAACAATGTGGCCCGGTTAATCAGTCGGGCGCGCATAGAGAAGCGTGGACGGCACGTCTGTGGACGCCGCAAAGCGTTTTTGCCGTAACAATGTGGCCCGGTTAATCGGTTGGGCGCGCATAGAAAAGCCTGGACGGCACGTCCCTCGGAAAAAGGAATGACAAAGAAGCCCATTTGGGGTATAATGAGATTATGAAAATATCCCGTTTACTGATTCCCGCACTTGTTTCGTTTTGTTTTTTTGCCTGCACGCCGCCGGAAGAGGACGTGCACCCCAAGCGCCGTTCTTCCCGCGCGGATAATTTACAGCGTTATATGACAAAAGCACAGGAGGTCCGCGCGCTCGCGCAGGCGCGTTCCAAGCCGCTGGTCAGCGGGCCGCTTATCCCTTCCGGCACGCTGAAAGAATACCTGCCCAAAACGCCGGATCACCGCGTCTCGCAGCAAATTGTCACCCAGAAAAATACGCTTCAGGCCGCCGTGCGCGAAGCCGCCTCCCGCCGCGCCGGGGAGAAGGCTTCCGTCCTGTTGACCCAATTTAGGGACGACGCCGTCCAGGCCGCTCTTGCCTCCCAGTCGCCGCAGGAGTTATCGGCCAAACTGCAGGATTTAACCGCGCAGTATTCCCAAAAACTTTCCGACTTTACGCAGGAAGAGGAAGCGCAAACCTGGTCCCGCCCCGATGCGGAGCAAAGCCGTTTTTCGCGTCAGGTGCTGCGGGACGGCTCCCGCCGCCTGCGTGAAGGTATCGCGCGCGATTACGGTTCTTTATGCGCCCAAAAGGCCGAGCCTGTTTTGCAAAAAGCGGCGGACGATTACTGGCTGGCCCTTTCCTCCGTGCCCACCCCCGAAGACGCCGAGCGGGAACTGACCCGCGTGGGGGACGAGGCCGACGCGGCCTTTGCCGCCGTGGTGGAAGAATACGGCGACCCGCTGACCTCTTTTTCGGAAGCGGACGCGGCCGCCCTGCGCGCGCGTTTGATTGCGGCGCATCAGGAAATTGAAGCGCAGTTTGAAAAACTATACGGTAAAGAAGCCGTCCTGCAAACGCGTGATATTTTTGAGAAATACAAAAACGGGGCGGACGCGCTGGTGCGCCAGCCGGGCCGCCTGAGCCACAAACTGGAACAGTTGGATGCGCTGGGCGCGGCCTACCGCGAACAGATGACCGCTCTTCAGGTGCGCTTAAACGGCGAGCTGGAACGCAAAGCCGCCGCCGCGCGCGGGATGCCGCTGGCCGCCGCCAAATAAAATTTTATGGAAAAAAACAGACAGCTTTTTCAATTGGGATTCTTAATCGTGGTGCTGCTGGCCCTGGGGCTGGCTTTGCTGCGCACCACTTCCTATTCGCCCGCTGCGGATGCTTCCGGCCGGTCGGCCCGGGAACGTGCCGCGGAGGCGGAACGCCTCTCTATGGAAGCGCTTAAAAACGAAGAAATTTTAGGCGTACCGGCCGGCCGGGACGGCACGCTTACCAAAGAACAAAAGCGCGCGCTGGCCGTCCAGCGTTACGTGCGCCGCCCGGATTTGTCTTTAAACGCCAATGATTATACGCTGGATACGCAGGCCGTCGGCCGCAATCCGTACGCTTCTCTGCCGGGCACCTCGGTGGGGGATTCTTCTTCCGGTTCGTACCGCGCCAAAGGGCTTTCCGCCGCCGACTACGGCAAATACCGCGGCGCAGCCGGTTCATCCTCAGGCGCGGCGGCGGGGGCTTCTTCGCAGGCGCCCGGCGTTTACCGCCCGGGCGTGCAGGAGCAGATGCTGGCCGAGCGGGAACGCGCTTTTTCGCCGTTTATGGCGGCTATGAATAAAGAACAGCACAAGAAGCTGGAAAGCCAGTTAAAGGGCCTTTCTTCCGGGATTGACCGCGCCGTGGCCAGGGCGCTGCTGCCGAAAAGCAAGAAGGACGCGAATATTGAAAAATATCTCCAGCGCAACGCCTCGCCCGAAGCGGCCGCCGCAGGGCCGTTTGCGCCCGTGCTGGAACAGGTGGCCGCCCAAAAAGCCGGCGTGGTAAACAGTATGGGGCAGGCGTTTGGCCCGCAGGCCGCCAAAGAGGCCGGCCAGGTGATGAACTCGTTTCAACAAGAAATGAGCGCCGCCGTTACCGCGCCGGGGCAGACGCCCCAGCAGATTGCGGACAAAGTGAAAGCCGTTACCCAAAAGTATGAGCAGAAACTCCAAAAAATGACGGAAGACAACGGCTTTAGACAGTTTGAACAGGAACGTCTGGCCAAAGACAATTTGTTAAAACAGGAATTGGCCAAACAATACGGCGCGGATTTTGCGGCCCTGGCGGGCGAAAAGATTGACGCCGCCCGCGAGAAAGATATGCTGCTTGCGCGCCAGGGGCTTCCGGCCGAGGAGTATTACAAACAGCAGCTGGCTAACCAGCGCGAACGCAGAAAAGCGATTGAAGATTTGCTGGCGCAAAGCGGCAAGTCCACCAAAGGGCTGTTTGCGGCGGAAGACGAAGTGGAACGCCGGGATGTGGAGCAGAAACTCAAAGACGAGGAAGAGGGCAAAACGCTGGGCAGAAGCTACAGAGCCGGTGAAAAAGAACTGGCGGCGATTGACCAGTCCCTTACCCAGGAACGCGATGAAAAGCTCCGTACCGCCGGGGAAGTGTACGGCGAAGAGGGTGCGCGCCGCGTGGACGGAATTTATCAAAAGTATTACGACGAATATATGAAAATCTGGACGGACCCGGATTCTTCCAAAACGGCTAAACAGCAGGCTTCCATGAAGCTGCGCCAGGACGTCAACCGCC
This sequence comes from Candidatus Avelusimicrobium alvi, assembly GCA_002329395.1. Classification (GTDB taxonomy): domain Bacteria; phylum Elusimicrobiota; class Elusimicrobia; order Elusimicrobiales; family Elusimicrobiaceae; genus Avelusimicrobium; species Avelusimicrobium alvi. The sequence goes on from DCTQ01000013.1 coordinate 11,292, forward strand.
AGCTGGAACAAGTGCAGAACGAACCGCAGATGCGTCAGGCGCGCTTGGAGCGGCAGGTGGAAAGCTCGCTCTCCCAGCTGATGCAGGACCCGGGTGTCTCGCGCGCGTCGGCCGCGCAAAAAGCCGCGCTGGAAGAAAAAGCGCGCCCCATACTGCGCGAAATGTACGAGCGCGTAAACGATATTTTGGCCTCGGACCTGCCGGACGCCGAAAAGCAAAGACGCATTGAAGCCGTCCAGGCGCAGGCCCAGCGCAAGCTTTCGGGCCAGTAAATGATAATTTGTTTTTAGATATGAAAATCCCCGGGTTAAAAACGGCCCGGGGTTTTTTATAAACGGGTTTTAAAAGCGCCCGGCGAATCGGCGGGTGTAGTTTGCGAGGGCCGCAGACGGCTTATTTGACGGCGGCCTTGGGTGCGGCGGGAGACTTAAAATCCGCCAGCGGGAAGTAATGGTTCAAAATCGTTTTATAATCCTGCCCCGCGTCGGCGCGGCCGGCGGCGCCCGTCTGGCAGAAACCCACGCCGTGGCCCCAGCCGCCGCCGTAGAACACAAAGTATTTCAGTTCCCGGTTTTCGTAATTGGGCTCCACGATAAAATAACTGCTGCGCAGCATGCCCAGGCTTAAATTGTTGCGGATGACGTTTTCTTTATTAAGCGTAACACTGCCTTTGGTACCTTTCACCAGCAGGCGGCTGACATAGCCGGAGCGTCCGCGCCTGAGGGGAATGAGGGCGGTGATTTTGCCGATGTCTTTTTTCTGGCGTTTGATGACCTGCCTTAAATCTTCTTCATCCACCACGCGCGTCCAGCGGTAGGCCGCCAGGCTGACGTGCTTGTCGTAGCGGCTGTAGGCGTCGTGCGGATATTGCAAAAGTTCTTTAAAATGATAGGGCTGCAAGCCGTTAAAATCAAAATCTTTGTAATCGGATACCGGGTTTAAATACGGCGTTTCCGTCCAGCCCGCTTCTTTCGCGCTTTGCGTTACGCCGCCGCAATTGGCCGAAAAAACGCTTTCAATGGGTTTATTTTTGTATTCCAGGGTTTCGCCCATGGTGGATTCCACCGCCGCGTTCCCGCGTTCGCTTTCCGAATTTACGCCGCCGTACACCTGGCAGTTTTGCGTATCGCACACGTCGTAGCCGTAGGCTTTGTGCTTGCCCAGGTGTTTCAGGGCGTACGTGCGCGCCAGCACCGCCTGCGCGCGCAGGGCGTTCATCGGGAATTTGGTGGGCATTTCGGAAGCGATCACGCCTTGCAGGTATTCTTCTATATTAACGATATTGACGGGGATGAGCGTATTGCGCTTGGCGTCGTGCGTGATTTGCAGTTTGCCGCGGTATTCTTTATCATCCACGCTGGCCCAGGTCATCCCCGCGCCGCTCATAACGTTTTTAACAATAATGGTATGTCCTTCTCCTTCGGTTTGCGAGGAGGGGGTAACGATAACGGATTTGGTAAAAGCGATTTTTTTACCCGCCGGGCTGAGTAAATGCGCCCTGCCGTTTTGCAGGACGGCCACCCAGCTTTCTTTGGCTTTGCCCCGGGCCAGCACCGCGCCGGACTGCCCGTCGGTAATTTTAAAAGCGTGAGACGGAATAAAATGCACGGTGGAGCGCGCGGACGGGCGGCCGTTTTGGCGCATGCCGATGCCCACTTTTATTTCGCGCGTTTTAACGTCCGCCGGCGGAACCAGCGGTTTTACAAACGTATGTTTGATAATTTCTTTGCCGCCCGTGATTTCTTTTTCCGGGCGCGAAAGGCGCGGGCGCAGGCGCTCCAGCGCCTGGTTGACTTCTTTACTGCTCTTGTCGGACGAATAAATCATACGGTACTGGCGGTAGGCTTCGTTGTAATTGCCTAATTTTTCCAGTGCGTGGGCGTAGTGCTTTTTAGCTTCAATAAACTGGTGGTCGTAAACGGTGGCTTTTTGAAATACGTCCGCGGCGTTTTTATAGTCTTTCTCTTCTTCGTACAAAAGCCCCAGCAGGTAGTTGGCCAGCGCCGGATGCGTGCCCGCGCGTGCGGCCATTTTTAAATTGTATTTAGCCAGCTTTTTTTCTTTCAGGCCCATCTGCGCGCGCGCCAGGTTGATGTGGAAGAAGCCCGCGCGGTCCGGGTCTTCCGGCAGCAGGGAGAGGAACTTTTCCGCGCTTCTGTACTGTCCGTCGGCCAGGTAGGCTTCGGCGGTCATTTCAATAATTTCGCGATCCTGCGGGTAGACGCGGTAGGCCGCGGCGGCGATATCCACCGCCTGCTTGGGGTTGTTCCGCTCCATCGCGATAAACGCCGCGTTTAAAAAAGCCTGGCGGTTTTTCGTATCTTTGGAGAGTTCAATATACGCTTCCAGCGCTTCTTCGGGTTTATAGGAAAAATACAGCTCGCCCGCTTCTTCCAGCCGCTGCTGTTCGGTTTTGGCGGGTGCGTCTTTGGCGTGCGCGCGGCATACGGGCGCGGCCAGCACAAGGCAACATAAAAAAGCGGATAGCAAACGTTTCACGCGGTCTCCCCGGACGGATTTAACTTTATTATATTATATCGTTTTCGGCGGCCCGGGCGGCGGTTTTTGTATAATATGCATAATGAATACCGTACCCATGCCCCAGTGGCTTAAAGATTTGGTGGGCCGCAACAAAGCGGCCCTGCGTTCGTCCGCCGCTTTGCGCGCGCAGGATTCTATTGACCGGCACGCGCTTCACACCGTCTGCCACGCCGCCCGCTGCCCCAACCGGGGGGAATGTTTTAACTGCGGGGACGCCACTTTTATGGTGCTGGGGGATATCTGCACGCGCGGCTGCCGCTTTTGCGCGGTAAGCAAAGCCCGCCCGCTTCCGCCCGATGACAACGAACCCGCCCGGGTGGCGCAGGCCGTAAAGGAATGGTCCATCCGCTACGCGGTGCTGACCATGCCCACGCGCGACGATTTGCCGGACGGCGGCGCGGCGCATTTTGCGCGCGTCATCACCGCCGTTAAAACCTTAACGCCCGAGGTAAAGGTGGAGCCGCTGATTTCCGATTTGCGCGGGGACGAAACCGCTTTAAAAACCGTTTTGGAGGCCGTCCCGGACGTGCTGGCCCATAATGTGGAAACGGTGCCCGAATTATATTCCGCCGTGCGCGTGGGGGCCGATTACCGCCGCACGCTGGGACTGCTTGAGAACTCCAAAAAACTTGCGCCGCATATTTTAACCAAAACGGGCTTTATGGTGGGGCTGGGAGAGACGGACGAACAGGTCAAACGCCTGATGAACGATTTGCGTTCGTGCGGAGTGGATTTGCTGACGATTGGGCAGTATCTCGCCCCGTCCGCCGCGCATTATCCCGTGGCGCGCTACCCGGAGCCGCAGGAATACCGCGCGTGGGAAGAATATGCGCTTTCCGTCGGTTTTAAAGGCGTGGCCAGCGGCCCGCTGGTGCGCAGCAGCTACCGCGCAGGCGCGCTCTACCGCCGCGCCGCGCAAACGGATTTAGCCAAATAAATGTGATATTGGTATAATAAAATTATGAAGAAAAACATCCTTTTCCTGGCCGCTTCGTGTTTGTTTGCGGGAGCCTGCGCGGGCAATCCACCCGCCTGGTGGAACCCCGGCAACGCCTATTCTTCCGAGGCTCCGGCCCGGCCTTCTTCCGGCGCCGTCTCGTCCGTCCGTCCGTCCGCGCCCGCCGCACAGGAAGAAGAGTTTGTCCCGCGCGAAGAAGCCATCACCCCTTTGCCGGACGAAAGCTACGAAGAAATGATTTTAACGCCTTTGCAGGATGAAGAAACGGAAAACGTTTCCGGCGAATCTTCCGCGCAGAGCGTGCCGTCTTCTTCCTCTGTGTTACCGCCTCCGAGCGTGCTGGAATAAAGCCGTGCGCGTGCATCACATCAGATTTCCGGGCTCTTTTAGGGCCCGGTTTTTTATGGGGGAAAAGCTTACCGCCGGCGGGGGAAAGCAATTTGGCGGGACAAAAAAGAGCCCCCCGGTTATCTAAACCGAGGGGTTCATCTGGACGTCTGCATTATTACTCCTCACTGCATTATTNNGCTCAGGACAGGCCCACTGCAACAACTGCCGGGACTTATGCCGCTTACCGTTTCCACCCGGCCGAAGCAGTTACATCAACCGGAAAGAAACACACCGTTATTCACGACTCATACGACTCCGTTTCACCTTTGCCGCACTTCACCGCTTTACGACGTTGCGTCAGCGCCCTAACTTCCAGACGAAACAGCACTTAACGCCCTGCCTCATCCGCGGCCGGATACGTCCTGCAATACGCCTTTACCGGCTCCCGGACAGTTACGTTACCCAACCGTCCTGGCCTTGACGAGCGCGTACGCCAACTTCTCCCGGCACGACGCCTTTACAACAACAGCAACCTTACCTCGTGTTACCGCTTTGTCCGCTTACAGCAGCCCCCGGCGGGCCTGCGGGACGAACTTCCTGTATGGATAGTATAGGCGGGTTTGGAAATTTGTCAAGGGGTGAAATATTTTGTGGAACCCGACGCAGGCCGTGCAGATAAAGAACCG
>DCTQ01000099.1 GCA_002329395.1 Candidatus Avelusimicrobium alvi
GTTAAACGCCTATAAACACGCGGGGTTTTGGAAGCCGATGGACACGCTAAAAGACAAGCTGGAACTAAACGCCCTGTGGGACAGCGGCAAAGCCCCCTGGAAAGTGTGGGAGGACTAAGCTATGTGGAACGACACCTACCGCGGCAAACGCATCCTTCTGACGGGGCATACAGGCTTTAAAGGCTCCTGGCTCGCGCTGTGGCTTACGCGGCTGGGCGCGCGCGTGTGCGGATACTCGCTGGCGCCCAACACCCGGCCGTCTATGTTTAACGAGCTGGACATCGCGCACAAAATAGAGAACAGCGTCATCGGCGATATTTTAGACCGCCGACTTCTGGAACAAACCTTTGCGGAGTTTCAGCCCGAAATCGTTTTCCACCTCGCCGCGCAGCCGCTGGTGCGCCTGTCGTACGCGGAGCCGGTGCTTACCTATGAAACCAACGTGATGGGCAGTTTAAACGTGCTGGAAGCCGCGCGCAAAACGCCTTCCGTCAAAGCTTTTGTAAACGTTACCACCGATAAATGCTACGAAAATAAAGAAATCGCCCGCGGCTACCGCGAAGACGAGCCCATGGGCGGCTACGATATGTATTCCTCTTCCAAGGGGTGCGTGGAAATTTTATCCGCTTCTTTCCGCCGCAGTTTCCTAAAAGACGGCTACGCGCTGGGCACGGCCCGGGCGGGCAACGTCATCGGCGGGGGGGACTGGGCGGCGGACCGCCTGCTGCCCGACTGCGTGCGCTATATCAACGAAGGCAAAAAAATTGAAATCCGCAATCCCGCGGCCACCCGCCCCTGGCAGCACGTGCTGGAGCCGCTTTCGGGCTACCTCTTGCTGGGGCACCTGTTGTATACGCAGGGCGACAAATACGCGGAAGGCTTTAACTTCGGCCCCAATCAGGACAGCGTGCTCACCGTGGCCGAAGTGGCCCGGCTGGCCGTTAAATACTACGGAAAAGGCGAAGTAATCGTCCACAAAAAAGACGACCTGCACGAAGCCAACCTGCTGATGCTGGACATCACCAAAGCCAAAGAACGCCTGGGCTGGACCCCCACCTACAACACCGACGAAGCGGTGGAAGCCGCCGTGGCGTGGTACAAACGTTTTTACGAAGGCCAGCCGATGTATAATTTTACCTTAGAGCAAATTAACGACTATCAGGAGAAGATGGAATGGAAAAAGAATTAAGAAAGGCCGTACAGGACGCGGCCGCCAAATACTTTGAAAACGTGTGCGCCCCTCAAAAAGAATTGTCTTATATTCCCGCTTCGGGCAAAGTGCTGGACCAGGAAGACCTGGCCCAAATGATTGACGCTACGCTGGATATGTGGCTGACCGCCGGGCGCTTTAACGACCGGTTTGAAAAAGATTTCGCCGCTTTTTTAGGCGCCAAGTTTGCGCTGTCCACCAACTCCGGCTCTTCGGCCAACCTGCTGGCTCTTTCCGCTTTAACGTCCTATAAACTGGGGGACAGACGGCTTAAAAAAGGGGATGAAGTCATCTCCGTAGCCGCCGGCTTTCCCACCACGGTCAACCCGATTATCCAGCAGGGCCTCGTCCCCGTGTTTGTGGACTGCGAAATCGGCACGTACAACATTGACGTCAAACAAATAGAAGCCGCGCTGTCGCCCAAAACCAAAGCCGTGTTTATCGCGCATACGCTGGGCAATATGTTTGATATGGACGCTGTTTCCGCCCTGTGCAAAAAACATAATCTCTGGCTGATTGAAGACTCCTGCGACGCGCTGGGCGCCGAATGGAACGGCAAAAAAGCCGGCACGATAGGCGATATCGGCACGTACAGCTTTTACCCGGCCCACCATATGACGATGGGCGAAGGCGGCGCCGTCGTAACGAACGACCCGCAGCTCTACCGCATCATTATGTCGTTTAGAGACTGGGGGCGCGACTGCTGGTGCAAACCGGGCGTGGACAACACCTGCAAAAACCGTTTTAATATGCAGCTGGGCAACCTGCCCTTCGGCTACGACCACAAATACACCTACTCCCATATCGGTTTTAACTTAAAAATTACCGACTGGCAGGCCGCCCTGGGCGTGAGCCAGCTTAAAAAACTGCCCGGCTACCTGCAAAAACGCACGGAAAACGCCGCCTATCTGGCAAACAAACTTTCCGACCTGACCGACTGGCTGATTCTGCCCCGCGTGGACGCGCAGGTAAAGCCCTCCTGGTTCGGGTTCTTGATTTCGGTTAAACCCAACGACAAATTCAACAAACAGCAGCTGGTGGAACACCTGGAGAAAAACGGCGTGGGCACGCGCCAGCTGTTTGCGGGCAACCTCCTGCGCCAGCCGATGATGGCGGAGAACGACGTGCAGCTGCGCATCGGCGCGTCCGCTCTGCTTAACTCGCGCGACCTGACGGAAGCCGATTACCAGAAACTGCCCAATACGGATTTTATTATGAACAACACCTTTTGGGTGGGCGTATTCCCGCGCCTGGGTGAAAAAGAGCTGGATAAAACGTCCCGCCTGATTCACGAGTTCATCGCCGAACGGACCAAATAACTATGAAATTTACGCCGCTTGAACTGCCGGGTGTGTTTTTGCTGGAGCCGGAACCTTTCTTTGACGAGCGGGGAATGTTTATGCGCCAGTTCTGCCGCCGGGAACTGGCCGAGCACGGCTTGGAATTTTCCATGTGCCAGTGCAACATTTCGGGCAATACGAAAAAAGGCACCCTGCGCGGGCTGCACTACCAAAAAGAACCGTACCCGGAAATTAAAATCGTTTCGTGCCTGAAAGGGTCTTTTTTTGACGTAGTGGTGGATTTACGGCCCCACTCGCCCACTTACCTGCGCCACATTTCCATGGAGCTCAGCGCCGAAAACCGCAAAATGCTCTACATCCCGCCGATGATGGCCCACGGATTCCAAACGCTGGAAGACGATACCACGGCCTACTACCAGCTGGGGGAATTTTTCCACGCCGAGGCTTACGACGGCGTGCGCTGGAACGACCCGAAGCTGGGCATCGTCTGGCCCGAATGCGGCAAACGCATTATCAACGAAAGGGACAACAACTATGCACTCCTCTAAAAAAGTTTTTCTCACCGGCGGCACCGGGCTAATCGGAAAAGAACTCTGGGCCCCGCTTACGCAAGCCGGGTTTGACGTGTACGCCCTTACGATAGACGAACATATGCCCGCCGTGCCCGGCGTAACGTGGATTAAAGGCAATCTGTTTGACGACGCTCTCCTGGCCCAAACCTTCGCCCAAATCAAGCCCGCATATCTGTTAAATATGGCCTGGGCCGCCACCGGCGACTATCAGACGTCCAACATTAATTTTGAATTTGTCCGCGCGGGGCTTTCCCTGCTTAAACACTTTGCGGCCAACGGCGGCCGCCGCGCCGTATTTGCCGGCACCTGCTTTGAATACGCTTTTAAAGATACGCCGATTAAAGAAACCGACCCGGTAAACCCGCCCAACGTCTATGCCTGCTGTAAAAACACGCTGCGCGAACTGGCGCAGTGCTTCTGCCACGCCAACGCCGTAAGCTTTGGCTACGGACGCATTTTTTACGTATACGGCAGGGGGGAGCACGAAAAACGGCTGACCGCCAGCATTATTAACGCGTTAAAGGCCGGCAAACCGGTGCAGGTAAACCACGCGCAGCTGGCGAAAGATTATATGTACGCCAAAGACATCGCCGCCGCGTTCACCGCTCTGTTGGACAGCGACGTACAGGGCACGGTAAACATTTGCACGGGCAAAGGAGTATCGCTGGCCGAATATGCGCGCACCGTCGCGCGCCTGATGGGCCGGGAAGACTTGCTTGATTTAAAAAACCTGCCGACCGACCAACCCGCCTCCATCGTGGGCGATAATACGCGCCTGACGCGGGAAGTGGGCTTCACGCCGCGCTACAGCCTGGAAGAAGCCTTTAAGGAAATTTTATGACGTATACTCCGGCTGACGTAGGAGTATTGGTTTTGGCACACAAACGCCCCGCCTTTTTGCGCGAAGCGCTGGCCTGCTACCGCGCGCAAACCGTGCAGGGGTTCCGCCTGGCGGTGTATGCCAACGGCGGGNNGGGTGCCCGGAAATTAAAGACATAGCGCGGGAATTTGACGCGGAACTTTTCTACGAAGAAAAAGACCTGGGTATGTACCCCAACATCCGCCGCGCCATTGACGGCGCCCGCGGCAAACTGACCATCCTCGCGCACGACGACGATTTAATCGCGCCCTCCTATGTGGAGCACCTGCTGCGTGCGTTTAACCGCCTGGACGGGCTGACGCTGGCCATTTCCCGCCAGGGCGATTACGAACACCCCGGCGGGGCCCGCGCGGACGCCTGCATCTACTGCCCGGCCCCGGCTTACCTCGCGGCCTATATCTTTACGGGCGGTTCGTTTACATTTTCCTCGTTCTGCGCCAAAACGGACGCGCTTAAAAAAACCGATATCTCCCTAAACGCCCCGTACGGCAAAGTAACGGACGTACCGTTTATGTTCCAAATGCTGGAGCCGGCGGAGGCATCCTGCGTACTGGCCTGGCCGTTCGTCAAATACCGCTTGCACGACGGGCAGGACTGCGTGGACTACGCCACCGGGCCGACCGCGGAAGAGTGGCTTAATTTAACGGGGTTTTATAAAAAGATTTTTGACGCGGCGGGGGAACGCTTTAAATGGTTTTTTGCGCTTCAAAGCCTGCGCCACGTCCGCATCGGATGGAGAGACTGGTGCCGCTGCGAACATAACCGAATGACCTACCGGCAATACCTGCGTCTGGCTCGGCAAAAAGGACTGCTGTCCTTTACAAGCCGGGTGCTGGGCGCCTTACTGCGCGGTAAAATCAGCCACTTTTTACAGCGCCGGCTGGTGAAATTTACCCAAACGAACTATTGACCGAAACTTATGAAAACCCGAGGAGACTTATGTTTGATTTATCCCAATTAGAAATCGCACTAATCACATTTAACCGCGATAAATGCTTAAAAAACACCCTGGACCGCGTGCTGGGAGAGGACAGTCCCGTACGCAGCTGCCCCATAGTGGTGTATGACAATCACTCCACGGACGGCACGCCCGCTCTGCTCGCTGAATACGCACGCCGTTACCCCAATTTGAAAGCGGTTTCCAACCGCCGCAATATCGGGCTCAGCGGCAACATCTGCAAAGCATTGGAGAACGCTTCCCAAAAATATATCTGGATTCTCTGCGACAATGACACCGTTGACTGGACCTACTGGCCGGATGTATTAAAAGGATTGGAAGAGGAGCACGATATCGTGCTTGCCTCGCGTTTTTATATCCGGGACGCAGCAACCGCCACCCCCGGCCTAAAACTCGCCCAGCTGACTTTTCTGCCCAGCGGCATTTATAAAACCGAAAACCTGACGGATGAAATAATGGCCTGGACGATGAACGACACCTATACCGTACTGCCGCATTTGGTGCTGGCGTGCGCGGTGGTAAACAACGGGGCGGATATTTACGTACCCAAAGGATCCGTCATTAATATGCAAGAAAATCCTGAAATAGCTTCACTGTCGGTGGAAAACGCCCCTTGTTTGGATCGGGTAACAAGCAAAAAACGCCATCCTAAAGCCAGAGCGTTTGCTTTTGACGCATGCGAAATGAACGCTTGTTCGTTTCTAAACGATTTGACCCACCGCCGCGAACTCTTGGAAGCGTTTTCCCAGCCGGCCAAATTAAACGGATGGGGCCCGTATTTTAAATACCGCCGGGCGGTACGCTGGTATTTTGAGGGGAAAAACTCTTTTTCCAATTTAATGGACGTATACCCGGCCTTAAACGCGGCGGAAAAAATTTCCTTCTGGTTTTATTTCGCGGCGGCGGGGCTTTTGTATAAGCTTGGGCTCAAGCGGCGGTAAAGGCACTTATAAGCCATTTTTCAAGCGTAAAGTAAACGCAAAACCGCGCGGGCGTCTTTTTTTGTTCCCGCAGACGCTGCCCCGCCGGCGGACGGCGTATNNTATCAGCCGCCCGGCGGGGAGTCCTTCCGACATCTTTCCGGCTGCCGTCAGCCGCGCTTTAAGCCGGGCGGGTCCGTCCCAGAAATTCCGGCTTAAAAGTCCCATCTTCCGTTAGGTCCTTTGGCCCTTGTTTCCGAAAAACCCACTTGTTACAATATACATATGAAACAATATACCCTTTGTCTTATTTCCTTTTTTGCCATCCTGGGCCTGTGCACCCTGCCGGCCCGTGCGCAGAACCGCGTAAAAGCCGCCCAAACCATCGTAAAAACGGGCTTTTCACGCACGCCTATTGCTCCCCGGGTGGGCGCCCTTTCCAAACAGGGCATACGGCTGGCCGTACCGTCTTCCGCGGCGTCAAACCTTGTCCGGTCGGCCTCCGGTTCCTCCGTGCTTCCGTATTCCAACCGGCTGACGGAATCCTCCGCCGCGTCCCTTTCATCCGCAGTTTCCGTTTCGTCTGCAAAATTACAGGAAAAACTGCAGGCTTTAGAACGGGAAAACAGACTGCTTAAAGATAAACTGGCGACGAAAGTTATTCCGTCGGATTCCTATATCTTTCAAGCGGTGGAATCCGGGAACCATCTCGCCCCGACCAACATTTTTTCCGGCACCGTAGTATCCGTCCCGCACAACGGACAGAATGAAATTTACGGCATCGTGGCCACCCATACCATCGCCAGCGCTCCGGCCGAAAGGGACGCGCTGCATAAAAATTTTACGGCCGTCATCTACAAGAACGGTCTGCCGAAAGAAATCAATGTAGAAATAGTGGCTTTTTCGCCCAAAAGCATGTTGGATATCGCTTTGGTCAAATTCCCGGCTGAAGCGGAGCCTTTCCTGGCTCCCTACCGCCTGAGCCCCGCCATACCGAAAATCAACGAGGATCTCTCCTCCAAAGGCTTTAACCATAAATCCGCCGTGCATGTGCCCAAACGCAAAACAGTGGGCAGCACGCCCATTTCCATCCGGACGGATTTCTCCGTGCCGCAGGACGAGCGCGTCGGCCTGTGCGGGAGCGCCGTACTGAACGCGGAGGGAGAATTGGTCGGCATACATACGGGCAGCCTCCATAATAAAAACGAAGGCCAAACGGACGTGGCTTTCGCCACCCACGCCCATTATATACATAATTTGGTCCACGCCTATCACAACGGGGGAAAAGGCGCGGTGCCCTTCCTGTTCCGCGACCGGCGGGTGATGGATATGGATATGGACGAATATATCGCCGCCGTCTCGCTATTGGATGAAAAAGGCAAACAAATCTGGCTGCATAGATTTGAAAGCAAATTCTCGTATTCCGCCATTGAAACGGGCCTGGCCCAAAAGCCCGGCGCGCGCTTTTTGCAGCTGACAACCCGCCGCGCCGCCTGGACCCAGGACGGAAATGCCCTGTTGGAAAACAGAAACCAGACGGACCGCGGCCCCAAAACCACTTATCTCTACGATTTGCAGGAAGAGAAACTGATTCGCACTGCCACGTCGGTCTACGACCCTTTAACCAAAAAAAGACGGCGCACCGTTATTGAGCACGATAATTTATGACCGCCGCCCAAAAAGTAGCCCAATACCTCGCCGGGTTTCAGCTGGCGGAGCGCATCACCACGCTGGAACAATCCAGCGCCACCGTGGAGCTGGCGGCCCAGGCGCTGGGCTGCCGCCCGGCCCTGATTGCCAAAACACTTTCCTTTGAGCTCGGCGGACGGGCGATTTTAATCGTAGCCGCCGGAGACGCCAAGGTGGACAATAAAAAATATAAATCCGTTTTCGGCGTCAAACCCAAAATGCTGGGGTTTGAAGAAGTGGAAGCTATGACGGGTTTTGCGCCGGGAGGCGTCTGCCCGTTTGCCGCCAAAGAAGGCGTAAAGGTATATTTGGACGTATCGTTAAAACGCTTTGAAACGGTTTATCCCGCGGGCGGAAGCGGCAACACGGCGGTAAAACTCTCGCTGCCGGAGCTGGAAACCGCTTCGCGCGCCGAGAAATGGGTGGACGTTTGCAAAGGGTGGGGGGAAGCCTCCGCGCCCGCGCAAAACGTCTAATCCAAAATAGGCGGATATACGAAGTCCGCAAAAAATTGTAAAATATATTCAGAAGTAAAAAATCTATGGAGGGTGTAATAACTATGATTAAAGTAGGTATTAACGGTTTTGGCCGCATCGGTCGCTTCGTTTTCCGCGCGGCGCAAGAACGCAATGATATTGAAATCGTCGCTATCAACGATTTAACTCCGGTTGACTATTTGGCTTATATGCTCAAATACGACACCATGCACGGCAAATTCAACGGCACGGTGGAAGCCGACGTCGCCAACAGCAAACTCATCGTCAACGGCAAAGCCATCCGCGTTACCGCTGAAAAAGATCCGGCCAACCTGGCCTGGGACAAAGTGGGCGCTGAATACATCGTTGAATCCACCGGCCTGTTCCTGACCGAAGAAAAAGCGTCCGCGCACATCAAAGCCGGCGCCAAATACGTGGTTATGTCCGCGCCGTCCAAAGACGCGACCCCGATGTTTGTAATGGGCGTAAACGAAAAGTCCTACAAACCCGGCACCCAGTTCGTTTCCAACGCTTCCTGCACCACCAACTGCCTGGCTCCTATCGCCAAAGTGCTGCACGACAACTGGGGCATCACCGACGGTTTGATGACCACCGTACACTCCACCACCGCCACCCAGAAAACGGTTGACGGCGTGTCTATGAAAGACTGGAGAGGCGGCCGCGCCGCTTCTGGCAACATCATCCCGTCTTCCACCGGCGCCGCCAAAGCGGTAGGCAAAGTCATTCCGGCGCTTAACGGCAAACTGACCGGTATGTCTATGCGCGTGCCGACCCTGGACGTGTCCGTGGTTGACTTGACCGTAAACTTGGCCAAGCCGGCTAAATACGAAGAAATCTGCAAAGCCATGAAAGCGGCTTCCGAAGGCGAACTCAAAGGCGTGCTGGGCTATACCGAAGACGCCGTGGTGTCCTCCGACTTCCTGGGCGATCCGCGCACGTCTATCTTTGACGCCAAAGCCGGTATCGCTTTGACGGATACCTTCGTGAAAGTCGTCTCTTGGTACGACAACGAAATCGGCTACTCCAACAAAGTGCTGGACTTGGTCGCCTATATGGCTTCCGTCAACAAATAACTCTGGCAGTAAAAAAGCGGGCCCCGCAAAGGGCCCGCTTTTTTTACGCCCGACGGGAACACACAAACAGTTTGCCCGGCAAACCGAATAATTTATAATAAACATATACCCTAAAAAGGGACACGCCTTATATAAGGGGGAAACCGATGAAAACACACTGTATGCTGTTGCTTGCCGCCGCTTTTTTATACGCGCCGTCTTTCGCCGCGGCCGCGGCGCCGCAGCTGATGAGCGTCAGCGCGGATGCGGAGGTGCGCGTCAAGCCCGACCGCGCCGCCATCACGTTCGGCCTGTTTGAAAAGACGGATAATCTGCGCCGGGGCGCGGAACGCTTAAACGCCGTGGCCAAACAGGTGGCCGACTACTGCCGCACGCGCGGGATTGAGGACCGTTTTATCCAAACCGACAGCCTGCGCATTACACCCGTATATTTAAATCAAACGACATACGCTAAAAACGGCGTAAAATCGGAAACCGAAAAACTGCAATACGAACTGACACAAACATTCACCATCACGCTGGAAGACCCGGCCCAGTACGAAGACGTGATGTACGGCCTCTTGGGCATGGGGATTAACCGCGTGGAAAACGTGTCTTTCTATTCCACCCAAATGCGCCGCTACCGCGATGAAGCGCGCCGGCTGGCCGTGAAACACGCACGCGAAAAAGCGGAGCTGTTAGCCGAAGCGGCGGGCATCCGCCTGGGCAAAACGGTAAATGTAGCGGAAAACACCGCACCCGCCTGGCCGGCCGCACGCTATGCGGCCAGCAACGTGAGTCAAAACATAACGGAAGGCGCGGCGGGCGACAACCTGCTCCCCGCTCCCGCCACCGGGATGATTTCCGTTAAAGCGGCGGTAACGCTGACGTATAAGATTAAATAATTTTACTGTAAAAAAGGAGCGATAAAAAATATGATGAAAAACATTTTGCTGTGCGCGGTGTTTGCGCTGTTTGGCGCCGGATGCTGCTGTGCGGACAAACAACTGCTGGGCACCTGGGTGCAGCCCGTCCCCGGACTGCCCGGGCAGGTACAGGGCGTTGTACTGGAAGAAGGCGGCAAAGCGTCTTCGGTCAATATGGCTACGCTGGTGTATGAAACCTGGAGTAAAAAAGGCGACACGCTGACGCTGACCGGCAAGAGCATCGGCAACGGACAGACGATTGACTTTACCTCCGAAATGAAAATTGAAAACGTAAACGGAGATGAACTCGTCCTTTCTTCCGAAGGGCAAACCGTCCGCTTTACGCGCCAAAAATAAAATTATCCTATCACGCTCCCGCGCATACAGTGCGGGAGTGTTTTTATTTTCTCCGACGGAAAAATAAACGGCTTCAGCATTTTTTTCTTGCACGGCCCGAACAAAAGCGATATAATTATTTATATGCAGCGCAAAAACATTTTTTCTAATATGACTAAAATTAATTCCATCCGCCGCGCGGAAGGAACCGTTTTTGCGTCCGGACATATGTGCTCTTATCTGTTTAAATCCGTCTGGTCCATTATGAATGTCGTTAAGACCTGCGCCGCGTTTAAGCACCTAACCAACCGTCCGGGATTGCAAGCAGTTTTTTAAAACCGACTGCCGCGTAAATAAAAAGATTTTTAATAATCCCCGGACTAAAATAAAAAAGTCCGCGNNTTTTAAACTAATTAATTAAGGAGCCGTCTATATGAACCGCAGCGAACGCATTTCCATTTTCACCAAAGGTTTTACCTCTTTTATGAAGGGTAAGACCGTGCACGCGTTTGTCATGCGCCTATCCGTCCATTCTGCCGTAAACGCGCTGATGAATAAATTTTACAAGAAGATTTATGTGTCCGTGGGAGGAGCGGGAATTTAAAAACCGCCGTGCAATTTAAAAAACCAACCCCGGACTAAAATAAAAAGTCCGGGGTTTTTTAATTAAACATTTTAAATAATAAAGAGGAAAAAAGAAAATGAACAACATCACCAAAGCCGCCGTTGCCGCCGCAGCCTGT